>JAGBMA010000198.1 GCA_017635095.1 Ruminiclostridium sp.
AGCGCCGTACCGCCGCCCGCGTAGGGCGACCCGCGATCAGCTGCCGATAAAGCTGATCGGGTCTGTCCAGGCACCGGAGACGGTGACACCGAAATGGAGATGGGGTTCGAGCTTGCATTCGGCATCGGCACTGCTGCCGACCTGACCTATGATCTCACCCATGGAGACTTCCTGACCCGCCTTGACCGCGACATTGTCGGAAAGCCCGAAGTAATGCCCGACAACACCGTCGCCGTGGTCTATGACCACACATACGCCCCAGAGCGGGTCGTTCTTTACCTCACTTACTACGCCTTTCATCATGGATGAGACCGCAGTTCCTACCGGAGCTGCAAGATCAACGCCGTCGTGGGTCTTCCAGACACCGAGCGTCTCGCTTTTTACAAGCTCGCCGCCGCTGTAGGGATTTATCACTTTCGCACCCGCGACCGGAAGAGTCTTCGGGCTCTTGAATATCAGCCCCGCTTCGTTCATGGCTTCAGACGCGGTCTCTGCAGGCTGAGTTTCGGCTTCCTCAATGACAAGCTCCTCTTCCTTCGGTATGCCGAGCTTTTCCGCGTTTACTGTCTCAGCAGGTTCGGTGAATACGAACACGTTGTCGTCATAGTCCTGCTCCGCTGTGCTTGCAATACTTTTCGACGCGCCCGCATATGCCGCGTAGGTCGAAAGTCCCACTGCACATATACTCAGCACCAGCGCCGCCGCAAAGCCTTTTCCTTGTACACCGTTTGTAAATCTCGCTTTTCTCATGGTTCATTTCCTTTCTTCTCTCAGGCTGACTGCCTTTGGAAGTATTTTTACCATATCCCGGAGAAATATACAAACGCATATAAAAACCCCGGACTCGTAAGCCCGGGGCGTTCAGATCTTGTAGTTATTTTATGTTGAATACTACCGTTGTGTTAAGTATGTCAAGCACGCTGAAGCAGTATCCGTGAGCCTTGGCGGCGATCGTCATAAGCTCTCTGTCGGTCTTGTCGGGATATAACCTGAAAAGCTCCTTCATCTCGTTCTTTATATCCTGAGCAAGTTTGTCGCTTTTCTGTGTGTCAATGAGAAACTGTTTGTAATCTTTCATGACCCGGGCTCCTTCTTACCTTTCATTTTACGGCAGTACACGTTCCATGTGGGGATCCCATAAATAACCGCTGCTTTCCCACCGAAAATTATATCATAATATAACATCATTTGCAAGTATTTTTTTCGCCCCTCTTGTAAAAAAATTAACAAGGTGATATAATAATATAGTATTATTGATAAAGGAGATCGGCTATGGAAAAAATGCTCGAAAAGCTGTGCGGCGCATACGGCGTTTCCGGCGCGGAAGATAACGCCTGCGAAGCTGCACTCGGACTGCTGAAACAGTACGCTCCCGATGCACACGCCGACAAGTTCGGCTGTGTCACCGGTTTTATAGGAGACAGAAACAACGGAAAACCAACGGTAATGCTCGAAGCGCATATCGACGAGATCGGATTTATCGTGACATACATCGACGACGACGGATTTATCCGCGTGGGAAACTGCGGCGGTACCGACAGACGGCTCTATGCCGCACAGACCGTTACGATACACACCGAGAGCGGAAATATCAGAGGTGTTATCTGCACGCTCCCGCCTCATGTGGCTTCCGACAGCTCAAAGACTATGAAAACAGAAGACACGGCGATAGATGCAGGTTTCACGAGCCGCGAGGAAGCCGGAAAGTTCATTCATGCCGGCGACCGCATCACAATTGACAACTCCCTCGCCAAACTTTGCGACACCCGCGTCACCGCAAAAGCGCTTGACGACAGAGCAGGAGTCGCCGCTGTGCTGCACGCGCTCGAACTGGTGCAGGGCAAAGAGCTTCCGTACAACATCGAAGTGCTTTTTGCTTCACAGGAGGAAGTCGGGAGCAGAGGCGCGGTAATTGCCGCTTTCAACAGCAGCGCCGATATCGCCCTCGCAACAGACGTGAGCTTCGCCTACACGCCCGACGATAAGAAGCAGGACTGCGGCACAATGGGAAAGGGAGCTATGATAGGTATTTCTCCCGTGCTCGATAAGGAGATCACCGCAGAACTGAAAAAACTTGCAGAAGACAGGAAAATACCCTGCCAGTATGAGGTCATGGGAAGCAGCACCGGCACAGATGCGGACAATATCTCCGTTTCACACGGCGGCATACGCACGGGGCTTATCTCGATACCTATAAAATATATGCATACCCCCGTCGAGGTGGCGGACACAGAGGACATAAAAGCGGTCGGGCGACTTATGGCCGCATTCATAACAGGAGGTGAGAGCGATGTCTGATACAAAGGAACTCTACGCGCTTATCGAAAAGCTCTCAAGGCTCTGCGGGACAAGCGGAGATGAACAGGATATACGGGAGTTCATAAAGGAACGCATACCTGCGGGCTGCACCGTCACCACCGACAGTATAGGCAATCTCACCGTATTCCGGAAGGGAAGAAAGACCCCGAAAAACAGGATAATGTACTGCGCGCACATGGACGAGGTGGGCTTCATTGTCACGGACATAACCGACGACGGGCAGCTTAAATTCGCTCCGGTGGGCGGTATCTCGCCCGCTGTCGTTTTCGGCAGACGGGTTGTATTCGCTAACGGCACCGTAGGCGTCATAGCCGCAAAAGCGCTCCACCACCTTTCCTCAGATGAAAAGGACAAACAGCCGAAGATCGCCGATCTTGCAATAGACATAGGCGCGGAAAACGCGGAAGAAGCAAGGAAGCTTGTGGCACAGGGAGACTTCTGCTACTTCATGAGCGAATATGAGGAATTCGGCAACGGCTTCATCAAAGGAAAGGCACTTGACGACCGGGTGGGCTGCGCCGTCATGCTCACAATGCTCGAAGACGAGCCGGAGTATGACACCTGGTTCGTGTTCACGGTACAGGAAGAGATCGGCACCCGCGGGGCAGCCTGCGCCGCCTTCGGCATAAGACCGGACATAGCTGTGATACTTGAGACAACCACCGCCTGCGATATCGCCGGCACCGAGGGAGAAAAGACCGTCTGCAGGCTCGGCGGCGGCGTTGTGGTGTCCTTCATGGACAGATCAACCATATACGACCGCGAGCTTTATAAGCTCGGACGCAGCACCGCCGACAGCATCGGAGTAAAGAACCAGACCAAGACCGTTATCGCGGGCGGAAACGACAGCGGAGCTATACACAAGGCGATCGGCGGAGTGCGCACAATGGCGCTTTCCGTTCCCACAAGATATCTGCATTCTCCCGCCTGCGTGATGAAGAAAGAGGACGTTGAAGCCACCCTCGCGGCTGCACGCGCAGTCCTCCCGAAAATAGCGGAGCTATGATAACCGCCGTAACGGACAAGGCGGAGCTCGAACGGCTCCTCGGGGCACAGCACGACGTTTACACCGAAAAGATACGTTCCTACGCGGAAGCTTACGGCTTCGGATATGATTTCTGCACGTTCGCCGCGCAGGACAGCACCGCCGTGATATGCAGCTACTACGGGGACGCGGTATGCGCACCGGTAAGCGTACCGGATCCGGAGCAGTCCGCAGAGCTTTCCTCATTCCTCACTTTCGGCCAGTACCGCAGAGTACTGATGCCGTATCCGCTCTGTGAACAGCTCGGACTTGCGGAAAACGCGGACACTCTTTACCTTATGAAGTGTAACGGCGATGTAAAAAACTCTGTCGATTGCAACAAAGAAAAGCCCGTCACAGATGCTTCTCTCGGTCAGATATACGAAATTGTGAGCAGCGGATTTGACATTGACCGCGATACGTGGTACACTGATACAAGTCATATGCTTCGGCACGGCATCGCCCGCGCATATGTCCTCGGCGGTGCAGCCTGCGCGATTCAGATGTTCGCGTCGGGCGGGGTAAGCTATGTGTCCTATGTCTGCACCCGCCCGGAAATGCGGGGCAGGGGACTTGCAAGGGAACTGCTGGGATATATCTGCGCCGGGAACGCGGAGAACGGCAGCGACACATTTGTGTTCTGCAGGGAAGAACTGCGGGATTTTTATGAGAACGCAGGGTTCAGCCTTGCCGGAAAAGCCGCGGAGACAGATAAGATATAAGTCCGCCGGCAAAAGTGAAACACGCTGTTTATAATAAAGGGGTAAGTATGAGTTGTTATTTCAATATAGACAAAAATCTTGAGATCATCGCGCAGAAAGCGGAAGAATCATCCTCCGAGGCATTCGCCCGGATAGAGCACACTGCCCGCTGCAACGGCGAGAAAGTGCTCAAAGCGTTCATTGACAACCACGTCGGCGAGATGCACCTTAAAGGCACCACCGGCTATGGGTACGGAGATGACGGAAGAGACAAGCTCGACGCGGTTTTCGCACAGGTACTCGGCGCACAGGACGCACTCGTGCGCCACAACTTCGTGAACGGTACGCACGCTATATCCACCGCGCTTTTCGGCGTTCTTCGTCCGGGTGACCTTATGCTCTCCCTCACGGGGAAGCCCTACGATACCCTCAACGACGTGATCTTTGCGGAAAAGGGCGGTTCCCTTACCGAGTTCGGCGTCAAATACGATCAGGTCGATCTCCTTCCCGACGGAAGAGTGAACTACGGTCAGATTCGCGAACGCGCAAGAAACTGCAAGGTCGCTTATATCCAGCGCTCCCGCGGGTACAGCCTCCGCCCGTCCATTACCGTTTCCGAGATAGGCGAGATGATCGACGCGGTAAAGAGCGTAAACCCGGATGCTGTCATAATGGTGGACAACTGCTACGGCGAACTTGTGGAACGCGTGGAACCCTGTGACGTGGGCGCGGACCTTATAATCGGCTCCCTCATAAAGAACCTCGGCGGCGGAATAGCTCCCACCGGCGGTTATATTGCAGGCAGAAAAGACCTGGTAGAGCTCTGTGCATACCGCCTTACCACAGTGGGCACAGGCAAGGAAGTGGGCTGCTCGCTGGACATGAACAGAAGTATGTTCATGGGGCTGTTCTATGCTCCGGAGGTAGTAAAGAACGCGGTAAAGACCGCAACGTTCGCGTCGGCGTTCTTCAAGCTCCTCGGCTTCGACGCTTATCCCTATCACAACGAATACCGCACGGATATAATAACTGCAATAAAGCTCGGCTCGAAGGAAGCTCTCGTGGCATTCTGCGAGGGGATACAGTCGGGAAGTCCGATCGACAGCTTCGTGACGCCGGAACCCTGGGATATGCCCGGCTACGACAGCCAGGTGATAATGGCTGCGGGCGCATTCACAATGGGCGCGTCAATCGAGCTCTCGGCGGACGCTCCGCTCAGGGATCCCTTCGCGGTATGGCTCCAGGGCGGGCTTACATACGACACCGGAAGAATGGGTATGATCCTCGCGGCACAGAGAATGGCAGATAAGGGGATAATTTCGTTATAAACTGTACTATAATGAAAGGCGGTTATCCGTCACAGCTTTTCATGATCGGATTTATCACAAATGTCCTGTTCAGATTTATATTCCTTATTCTTATTTTATGGCAGTACAAGCACGATCTTTGTGCTGTATAGCCTTAAAACCGGAGGTAACTATGTCTCACCCGAGAAAAGATCTTGAAATATTCGGAAAAGCACTCACCATAAAGATAATGGAGCGGATCGGAAGTGTGTTCGTCGGCGAAAGCAGAGGTTCCGCCGCGTACATTATAGGAATGCCAAAAAACGCCATAGGGACATTCGGCGGGAAGTGCTGTGCGGTTATCGCGAGAGGGAACGAAGAACTGCCGGTAATAGTGCCGTCGGATCTATACGGGAACGACATATGCTTTGAATGCAATATCCGTCACCTTCTCGGCGGACTCATAGAAGAAAATGACATTCTCTACACAAAGTTCGAGAAGACCGGCGGCGCGGTAATGTTCACGGAGCAGGACGGAGAGAGAAAGTTCCTGCTTATAAAGAACGAAAGCGGACATATCGGCTTCCCGAAAGGTCACATAGAATATGACGAAAGCGAGACGGATACCGCAGCCCGCGAAGTGAAAGAGGAAACGGGGCTCGATTTCGTGCAGTACGGAGATTTCCGCGAGGAATACACTTACAGCACCAAGGAAAACTGCATCAAGACCGGCGTTTTCTTTATCGGTCACTACGAATACCGTGAGCCGGAAATACAGGAAGAAGAGATACTTGACGACTGGCTCCTCCCATACGGAAAGGCGCTCGTAAAGCTTAATTTCCCGGAGGACAGGGAACTTCTCAGAAAAGCGGAAAAATACATATCGGAGACAGAGAAAAACAATGGATAACAAAACTAAAGTAGGAATGGTCTCACTCGGCTGCCCTAAAAACCAGTGCGACGCCGAGCTGATGCTCGCAAAGATAGCCGAAGCGGGATATAAGATCGTGCCCGAGGCAGGTCTCGCAGATGTCGTCGTCATAAACACCTGCGGGTTCATTCAGAGCGCAAAGGAAGAAGCTATCGAGGAAATAATGGAGGCGATCAACCGCAAGCACGACGGTATCAACAAGAAGATCATCGTTACCGGCTGTCTCGCCCAGCGTTATCAGGAGCAGATGGACGATGAGTTCCCCGAAATAGACGCTGTACTCGGCATAGGCCGCAACGACGCTATCATCGAAACTATCGAAAAGGTACTTGCCGGTGAGCGGGTCATAGACTTCGGAAGCAACGAAGACCTCGATATGGAAGGAACGCGTATGCAGTCCACACTCCCGCACTACGCATATCTGCGCATAGCCGACGGCTGTGACAACTGCTGTACATACTGCGCTATCCCGCAGATACGCGGACGTTTCAGGAGCAGAAAGATCGAAAACATCGTGAAGGAAGCCGAAATACTCGTCAGAAAGGGAGTAAAGGAGCTTATCGTCATAGCGCAGGACACCACCCGCTACGGCGAAGACCTTTACGGAAAGCTCGCACTCACCGACCTGCTGCGGGAGCTGGTGAAGCTCGATGTCAAGTGGATAAGACTGCTGTACTGCTACCCCGAGAGAATGACCGACGAGCTTATTGACATGATCGCAAATGAGCCGAAGATCTGCAAATACATTGATCTGCCGCTCCAGCACTGCAACGCCGAGATACTCAAAGATATGGGACGTGGGGGTGACAGGGAGTCGCTCACAGCTCTCATCGGAAAGCTCCGTGACCGTATTCCCGGGCTCACCCTGCGCACCACGTTCATTGCGGGATTCCCCGGTGAGACGGAGGCGCAGTTCACCGAGCTTGCAGAATTTGCAAACGAGATAAAATTCGACAGGCTGGGCTGCTTCGCTTACTCGCAGGAGGACGACACGCCTGCAGCCGACTTCCCGAACCAGGTAGATGACCGCGAGAAAGAACACCGCGCAGAGATAATAATGGAACAGCAGGAAGTGCGGGTCGGAGAAGCGCTCGAAAAGCTCATAGGAACGGAAACAGAAGTGGTCTGTGAGGGCTACGACAGGCTTTCGGAGATGTACTTCGGACGGGACGCGTCCTACGCGCCGGAGATCGACGGAATGATCTACTTCTCGGCGAAAAGAAGACTAAAAACCGGCGAGTTCGTCCGGATAAAGTTCACGGATAATATAGACAATAATCTTATCGGGAAACAGTTGAAAGACGATAACTAAAACACCGGTGCGCGGCTCTGTGCTGCGCACTTTTTTGTTTGTCAAAGGCACTATCCTGATCCGGATTCGATCTACAGGAAATATCTCGAACTGTTTGAAAAAAATAAAGCCGATGATCTCGGCGGTCTGTTGTATCTTTTTGTTGTGCAGAGGCTATCGGGTGAGTCGCGGCAGCTGCGGGTGCAGGGCTTGCCCTGCCGCGGGGCTCGGGACGGCGTAAGTCCCGAAACCGGCTGTTAAGCCGCGCGTCCGCAGACGCGCTGAAGGCGCAGGGCGGAGCCATGCCGGGGTGTTACATCATAGTGTTGATGAGGGAGCTGTAGTAATCGGAGTTGGAGTAGGAATCGGAATCGGTGCCGAGGAAGTCGAGAAGGCTGCTGCTGCGGGAGCCGGTAATAGATGAAGCGTAGGTGGAAACGGCTTCTGCGGCGGTAGCAACGCTGTTGAGGAAGCCTTCCATGCCGACGCTTTCAAACTTGTCCGCGTCGAGGGTGAGAGTGCCGTCATCGCCTACGGAAATGCCTGCGGCAGCAAGAGCGTCGGCGGCGGCACCGGCAGCCGTAGAGAAGAGACGCGAGTACATTACGCCGGAAGCTGTGGACTGGGCGCGGAGATCGGTGAGAAGTGAGTTGTACTTTTCTATGAGATCGCTGAGCATGGGGAGGATCTGTTCCTTGCCCGCATCGCCCGCAGAAGTTAGCATCTTTATTGCAGATGTGAGACTGTCTGCGTCGGTCTTGATGCCTGTGTCGGAGATCGGAAGACCGAGTGCGCCCACGACCGCGGAAGCCGTCGAGTCGCTGTCCGTATTGGTGAGCGCGTAAAGGAGCGTGCGCCCGTCAGCTTTGGAGACAGGCGAGCTGCTCCCGGATATGTTGTTTGAAACGCCGACAGTCTTCACCGCCGCGTCGGTATTAGTCATCATGGATCTGAGCAGGTCGCCGAAGGTCTGTGTATCGGCTTTTTTTCCGCTCATGACGGACTGTTTTGCATTGTCGAGCTTGGTGCGTACAGCCTCGCCCACAAGTCCGGAAGTATATATGTACATATTCAACACACCTTTCTTTACATATATTATACCATTTTTTTTGCAAAAGTCAACTGTTCAATCGTACAATGTAATACTTGATTTTTCATAGATATTGTGGTATAATTAAAGAAATATGTAAATATATAGTATTTCAGCAGGGTTTACTGCAATAAAGAAAGGACTGCTTTTATTGGCACAGATATACGATTTCAAGAACGACTATATCGGACTTGACAGCGAGCGCGTCGAGGAAAATATAGGTCTTTACGGATATAACAGCGATACAAGGCTCGACGAAAAGAATAAGGGTTACAGCCCCCTGCGCGCGTTCTTCAATCTCCGGTTCCTGCTGATGCTTGCGGCTGCCGGCGTCTGCCTTTGGTACGGGATATCCGCTACGGAAGAGCTTACCGAGATCTTTGCGGGCGTGGTAATGATACTGCTCTGCGGTGTTTTTGCCGCCACCGAGATCATAAAGAACACGCGCTGTGACAAGTACTTCTTCGAGCTTAAAGCCCGCTCAAAGACCGAGTTCCGTATTGTGCGCGACGGCGAGATAAGAAATATCCGCCGTGAGCTCATAGTTCCGGACGATATCATTATCCTGAGTGCAGGCGAGAGCGTTCCGGCAGACGCGCACCTTCTTGAGATCAAGGATCTGCTGGTAGATGAGGGGATATTTACCGGAAGCAAGGCTCCCGTCACCAAGATAATCGGTTCCGACAGCGTCAACGAAGAGATCAAGAGAAGCTGCATTTACAAAGGTACAAAGATCGTAGGCGGAATGCTTGCCGCCCGCGTGACCGGCACCGGAGTCGATACCCGCTTCTTCAAGGAATTCGGCGCAATGAAGGAGACCGAGGAATACTACACCACTCTCGAAAAGACCGTGCTCCGGATCTCCGGTATCTTTACCGCAGTAGCAGCGGTAATGCTGCTGATCGGTATAGTTGCATATATAAATGTGCGCGTGGATATACCGTTCATGGATATGATCTTCAACACAGTTTATCCCGCTGCAGCATTCGCCCTATGCTTCATTCCTGCCGAGACTGCGTCACTTATCCGTCTTTATTACATAAAAGGGTCGCAAAAGCTCGAAGAAGAGCACATCTGGGTCAAGAATCTGAGTACAATAGAATATATAAACGCTGCGAGCTGCATACTTATAGATAAGAGCGGTATGGTCACGGAGCGCAATATGCAGATCACGGATCAGCTCACCGCAAACCCCGCCATGCTTTCAAATATATCTATACTTTCCTGCGACCGTTCGCCGGACGACCCCTTCGACAAGGCTATAATCCTCAACGCCTCGTTCAACGGCGTAGATACCGACGGACTTACCTCAAACGAACACATCAGAGCCTACCCCTTTGAGGACACCGAGGGCGCTTCCGGAAACCTCTGGGTAGTCGGCGGAGCGAAACTTCTGTGCATAAAGGGAACGCCCGACAAGCTGCTCCCGCTGTGCGACGTGCCGAACGATATGCTCTACACGGTCCAGACCAAGCAGGTCGGCTATGCAAAACAGGGCTATAATGTGCTTGCAGTCGCTTACGCAAAGCTTGACGACGATGCGCCCATACCCGAGAAGATAAGCGAAGCACATTACAGCTTCATGGGGCTTATCGCTTTCGATAACCAGACTAAAGACTACATACCCGCGGCAATAATAGGCTGCCGCAAAGCCGGAGCAAAGGTGATAATGACCACCGGCGACAGCCCCGAGGCTGCTCTCGCGGTAGCAAACAAGGTGGGCATAAAAGGCACCCGGGTGGTGACCGGAGATATGCTCATGTCCGGCAAGGATATTGATTTCACGGACGTTTGTGCATTTGCCCGTATAACCGCAGACATGAAGCCGGAGATCATAAGACGGCTCCAGAACGCCGGCGAAGTGGTCATGATAACAGGCGAGACCGCTTCCGACAGCGACCTGCTCGAACTTGCGGACATAGGCGTTTCCGTTGCGAAGGACGTGGTGGGCACGGCGTTCGAGGAAAGCGACGTAGTTGCCGGAAACGACAGTTTCGAGACTGTTACCGACATAATCACTACCGCACGCCAGACCCACCTCAACATAAAGAGATGCATCTCGACCTCCATGACGGCGCTTGTGGCTATGATAGTATTCGCTGCGTTCAACCTGCTCACAGGCGGCATATTCGTGATCTCACCGGTAGTGAGCTCGCTCCTTGCTGTGCTCATAGTCCCGGCGGCGGCAATGATGTACTATGATAACGCTGCGGACATAAAGAACCTCACTTCCCCGTCGGTCTATATAGGCTCCGGGAAGCTCCGCGGAAGCTTCTTCGTCCGTCCGCTGATCCAGGCTGTGGGACTTGCATTCGCTGAGATAGTGTACTATCTTATCTCGTCGGGCAAGGACATAGATGCCGCCCAGCTCGCATCGCTTACGAGAAGCGGATTTCTGCTCATATTCGTGTTCGGTATGCTCATTATAAGCATCGCAAATCTCGGAAGAAACAGCTTTATCGACGCATTCCGCGGCCAGCAGACGTTTGCGTGGCTCATAGCGGGCGTTGCGTTCGCATTCTCGCTCGTCATCGTGTTTGTTCCCGGCGTGAATACGATATTCGGCTTCGGGTCGCCGGATATAATGTCGCTTCTTATCGCTATAGCTATAACCGTGCTTCTCCAGGCACCGGCAGAGCTCATAAGAATGACGATGAATAAATTGAAAGGCTGAATTTTATGCAGTATGTACTTGCGGTACTTTACGGACTTGTGTTCGGTATCGCCAATATAATCCCGGGCGTTTCGGGCGGCACGATGCTTGTGGTATTCGGCTGCTACGATAAGGTGTGCGGGGCGCTCTCTCTGAATTTCAAGGAGATAAAGAAGAACATAGTCTTCCTGATATTCTTTGGTATCGGCGCAGTCATCGGGCTTGTGGGTTTCGCGTTTGTGATAACGTGGCTGTTCGAGAACTTCCCCACCGAGACGTATATGTTCTTCATCGGGCTTATCGTCGGGAGCGCGCCTCTCATTATCCGCAACGCCACGGTGAAGCAGAAGTTCACACCGGTCTGCCTCATTCCGTTTGTTCTTGCGCTTGCGCTCGTAGTCGGGCTTTCGATGCTCGAAGCTTCCGGCGGAGAGACTGCCGCGGTATCAGCCACGGGTATAGGTGCCGCAGCGATCTATCTGATCGCGGGATTTGTGGCGGCGGTGGCAATGATAATCCCCGGAGTCTCCGGGTCGTTCATCATGGTCCTGTTCGGAACTTACCAGCCCGTCATCGCGTCTATCAAAGCTCTTGATCTTGCAATACTTATCCCTACTGCAATAGGTGTGGTAGCGGGGCTTGTACTTGGTGCACGGCTCATCTCGTTCCTGATGAAGCGGTTCCGTCTCATCGTATTTTCCGCTATACTCGGACTTGTGGTCGGTTCGCTCTACGCGATATTCCCGCCGGGATTCGGGCTTAACCTCGATACTCTGATCGGCGTATTCACTCTTGCCGCAGGTTTTGCGATCGCTTTCATAGTGGGGAAGAACACGAAAACGGAAGATGCGGATTAATGCAAATACAGGCAATATTATTGAGGACACATTATTTATAGTACAAAACATAAAGATACAGCAGATCCGAATGTAACGAGTCTGCTGTTTTTATATGTTTTCATGATAACTGACGGATCAGCCGCGGCAGCTACGGGCGTGGGGCACATAAAGGTCAGAAGATGAAGTCATCTTTGCCGCCGACATCGCTCTCACCGGGTTCGGGGAAGCTTGTGTCAACTTTCGGGAAATCGCGGTTCTCTACGGGAAATCCCATGTTCGCGGAGCTGTCGGAGCCCGGAGCAGGTGTCTTGAAGATGTTGTAGGAGTCGCTTCCCGTCTTGAAGATGTTATAGTCGTCAGAGCCGGAGGGCTCGGGAGCGGCAGGTGAGGGTGCAGGCTGCACAGGCGCGGAAATGTAGGGGGGCACAGAGCCGACAGTGCGCACAGGTTCGGTCTTTGCAGGCTCGGGAGCAGGTTCGGGTCTTAGCGGTTCGGCTGTCGGGAACGAGGGTACAGGAGCTTCGGACTTCATATAGCTCTCAAAACTTCTGCGGAGTTCCGCATCGGGATCGTCATCGGAAAGCTCTATGCCGCCGTTCGATACATCAACATTCTTCTCGGTGTAAGGATCCACAGCGTTCATCTGACCGCCCGCCATGTAACTGTAAATGTTGCGGGTCTCGGGGTCGGTCTGCTCGACCTGAATGTCCGACCTCACGTTGTCCTCACGGGTCGGGGGATGTATCTCCTCGACTTCCGTCACGGGAGCTTCGGGCTCCGGCTCCGGTGCGGGCGCAGGTTTGTGCGTCTCCGCCTCGACCGGTATTATCGTACCGAACATCGTCGCCGCACTGTGACTTTCGGGATTTATGACAGGTATATTGCCGTTTTTCGGCATTCCTATGTTGCGCTCGACTTTCTCCTCCCATGAGATGCCGCCGTTGGAGAGGTCAACGTTCTCCTCGGTCTTCGGATCAACCGACGGCATACTGTCACCGACGGGAGGCGGAACAGACCCGGTAGGACGGGACAGGGGAGATCTGCGCATAGGCTGGGCGGTACCGGTCTGACCGCCGAAAACGCCGTCAACAAGCGTCTTTTTCTCTATCGGCTTTCCGGTAAAGGGATCGAAATTCATCTCACGGTTCTTATACCTGTTCTGCTGGGTCGGGGGAGTTACCGGCGGCATGGGACGCTCACTGCTGCTGTAATCGGTGCGGTAGCCGTTGGTCTGACGGGGCAGGGTGTTGGTCTGACGAGGAAGTGCGCCGGGAGAAGCAGCAGCACCCGGCTGGCTGCTGAAATAGGGATTGTCGCTGGCATTTCTCAGCCCTGTGGGTGAATTGAGATTCGGGTCGTTCATGGGATTTGCAGCGCCGACATATGTATATTGCGGAACCGCGCTTTCCGAGCGTCTTCGCTTCAGAATGAATATGATGATACCTACTATGAATATCGCAAGCATCGCTATACCTATAGTAAGCATCGTTCCGCCGCCGCCCGCGTTGTATTTCAGCAGATACGGGACTGCAGCGTCCTGATACGATATTTTAAGATAATCGCGGGTCTGTGAACTCTCGTTTCTGTAATATGCATCGACAAATTTATCAAGGTAATCGTAAAATGCCTCTCTCTCCTCGGAGGAAAGCTCGGTCACCTCAGCACGGTCAACATCAACACGGGTGGAAGTGCCGTCACGCATATCCGCGTACCAGTAGATCGTCTCGTCAACAAGAGCGTCAAGGTCGCTCATCTGCTTCTTGTTTCCGGTCCTGTACAGAAGGATCTTGTCGGGATACGGGTCATCTACGCTGTCAAAGTAGGGAATAACATAGTAAGCCGCCGAGGTGTACTTATCCGTTTCGACAAGATACATCATCGTCTCGGTGGTGGTCATAGTCGCAGCACAGCCGATAGTCTCGTTTATCCTGCCGTGAACTATGTCCCCGACTTTGAAATCCGTCTTCTCCATGTCAGCAAAGTTCTTGTGCGAACCGAACGCGTCCTTGCCGAGATCTATCATTCCCATTACCGTCAGCATTATTGCAATAACACCGAACGCGATGATAAACCGTATAGCCCCTCTTGCAAGAATATTGGTGCCTCCGAAAGCCATAGCATTTCCTTTCCCTATAAATATCCCCCGCGAACGGTTTATTCTGCTGCCGCACCGCGGGGGTAAAACTTACTTTTCCGGAACTTCTATCTTGCTCATTCCGCCCATGTAGGGTCTGAGCACTTCGGGTATATTTACGGAACCGTCTTCGTTCATGTTGTTCTCAAGGAACGCTATGAGCATTCTCGGCGGTGCAACTACCGTGTTGTTGAGGGTATGGGCAAGATACTTCTTGCCGTCGGCGCCCGCAATACGGATCTTGAGGCGGCGAGCCTGCGCGTCACCGAGGTTCGAGCAGCTTCCTACCTCGAAATACTTCTTCTGTCTCGGCGACCATGCTTCAACATCAACGCTCTTGACCTTGAGATCGGCAAGGTCTCCGGAACAGCACTCAAGTGTTCTTACCGGAATATCCATTGAGCGGAACAGATCGACTGTGTTCTGCCAGAGTTTATCGAACCACATTGGGCTGTCCTCGGGTTTGCAGATAACGATCATTTCCTGCTTCTCGAACTGGTGGATACGGTAAACACCGCGCTCCTCAAGTCCGTGAGCGCCCTTTTCCTTGCGGAAGCAGGGTGAATAGCTCGTGAGAGTATGGGGGAGAGTCTCTTCGGGAACGATAGTGTCGATGTATTTACCGATCATGGAATGCTCGCTCGTACCGATGAGGTAGAGGTCTTCGCCCTCGATCTTGTACATCATGGCGTCCATTTCCGCAAAGCTCATAACGCCGGTAACGACGTTGCTTCTTATCATGAACGGGGGAACGCAGTATGTGAACCCTCTGTTTATCATGAAATCACGCGCATAAGCGATGACTGCGGAATGAAGTCTCGCAATGTCGCCCATGAGGTAGTAGAAGCCGTTGCCCGCTACTCTTCTTGCAGCGTCAAGGTCGATACCGTGGAGCTTCTCCATGATGTCGGTATGGTAGGGGACTTCAAAATCCGGTACTTTCGGCTCGCCGAAACGCTGGACTTCCACATTCTGGCTGTCGTCCTTTCCTATCGGGACAGAAGGATCTATAATATTCGGAATGGTCATCATGATCTTTGTGATCTTCTCACCGAGCTCGGTCTCTTTCTGTTCGAGCTCCGCAAGTCTTGCGGAAAACTCGCCGACCTTCTTCTTTGCTTCCTCGGCTTCGTCCTTCTTGCCCTGACCCATAAGAGCGCCTATCTCCTTGGAGATGCGGTTGCGGTCTGCACGGAGACCGTCGGCTTCCTGCTGGGTCCTGCGGCTCTCCGCGTCAAGCTCTATGACTTCGTCAACGAGCGGGAGCTTCTGATCCTGGAATTTCTTCTTGATGTTTTCCTTTACAACATCGGGGTTTTCTCTCAGAAATTTAATGTCAAGCATTTTCTTTGATTCCTTTCTTCGGATTATTTTTCTATCTTTGACAGGAACGCGATAAGCTCTTTAAGCTCGTCCTCGTTCGCGCAGTCTATACTGAACGTATATCTGTCCTTTGACTTATCTATGCGCACAGGCTTACCGATATGGTCGGTCATACTTATCTCGGCCTCTACGATATAAGTCTCACGGGGCGGGTGCTTTTTTTCGGGCTTGTCTGAGGTCATCTGTTTTGCAAGCCGCTCAAGAGCACGCACGCTTATGCCGTCTTTCATGGCCTTTTCCGCCAGGGCGTGCCGTATATCGTCGTCCTGTATGCCGAGAATTACTTTGCAGTGTCCGACGGAAAGCTCGCCGCTGCGCACCTTTTCCTGGAGATCGTCGGGGAGCGTCAGCAGTCTCAGTGCGTTTGCCACCGACGGACGCGGTTTTCCGACACGCTTTGCGACTTCCTCCTGGGTCATTTCGAAAGTCTCCATGAGCTGTTTATAGCCGAGCGCAGTCTCTATCGGGTTGAGATCCTCACGCTGGAGGTTCTCGATGAGAGCGATTATCATGGTCTGCTCATCGCTCAGTTCCTTTATGACCACCGGAACTTCTTTGAGCCCCGCCATCTTTGCCGCTCTCCAGCGCCGCTCACCCGCGACGATCTGGTATCCGTCGCCGTAAGGCCGCACCATGAGCGGGACAATGACTCCGTGCTCCGCGATATTCTCTGCGAGCGCGTTGAGCGCGGCTTCGTTGAAATCCTTACGGGGCTGTTTCTTGTTGGGCTCTATGTCTGCGATCCGCAGCGTCTGCGGGACAATGCTGTCGTCGGAGCCGTAAAGCCCGTCATCGAAAAGACCGTCGAGAAAATCATCGCCGAGCGCCGATTTCTTTGCCATTTTCGCCCTCCTTTAAAGCATTTCTTCCATAGCCTTGCACTTTCTCGCTATTTCCTTTGAAAGTCTCGCATACGCGTCGGCTCCCTTTGACGAAGAGTCATAGTACATTATCGGCTCTCCGTGGCTCGGGGCTTCCGTAAGTCTTACGTTTCTCGGGATCTCGGTATTGAAGAACACATCTTCCGAGAATTTTGACTTGATCGCGCGCATTACTTCGCGGTTCACCTTGAGCTTGCTGTCCACCATTGTGAACACGATACCCATTATCTGGAGGTTGCGGTTGCTCGATTTCTTTACGCGCTTTACTATCGCGATAAGCTCCGCAACACCCTCTAAGCTGTAGGGCTCACACTGCATCGGAATGATTATCCGGTCGCAGGCGTTAAGTCCGTTGAGTGCAAGGACTCCCAGCGAGGGAAGGCAATCTATAATTATGATGTCGTATTCGTCGCGTATCTGCAGTATAGCTTTCTTGAGCTGCATATTCTTGTTCTCGAACCGAAGCAGCTTTATCTCCGCTTCAGCGAGAGACTGGGTCGAGGGCATGAGCCAGAGACCCTTGAATTTTGTGGCGATGACAGCCTGAGCGGGTCTTACCTCGCCCATGATGACATCGTATGTAGTATATTGGAGGTCGCGCTTGGCTCCGCCTGAGATACCGAGACCCGCTGTTGCATTGCCCTGTGGGTCAAGATCCACCAGCAGGACCTTTTTGCCCATAGCACCGAGAGCCGCGGCCACATTTATAGCGGTGGTGGTCTTTGCGACGCCGCCTTTCTGGTTTACGACCGAGATTATTACTGCCAAACTTATCGTCCTTTCGCAATTATATATTACAACTTATGATTATACCATATTATAATTAAAAAATCAAGACAGGAGCAGCGTATTGTTTAACTTTTTTAAACGCTTGATTTTTCCCCGGATATATGGTATTATTGTTATTACCGATCGTTATAGGAGAAGTTATGAAAAATGCAATAAAAACCGCTGCGGCCTTGCTTACGGCTGCGGCACTTACAATGATGTCCGGCTGCGGCAGCGGAGATAAGCCGGAAAAGACCGGCGGTATCAGCGTGGTCACCGTGAATTTTCCGCCCTACGACTTCGTAAAGCAGATCACCGGCGGGGAAGTGGTGCCCGAGATGCTGCTCAGAGGCGGACAGGACGCCCATACCTATGAGCCCACCGCAAAAGACATCATAAAGATCAACAACGCCGATATCTTCATCTGCACCGGCGGAGAGAGCGACGCCTGGGTCGATCGTATCGCCGACAGCCTCGACTCCGATGTGAAGATCGTAAGAATGACCGATTTCACCGAGCTTATCGAGGAAGACCACGACGACCATGAGCATATGCACGAACATGAAGGTGAAGAGACGGAGTACGATGAGCACGTCTGGACCTCACCGAAAAATGCAATAAAGATTTCCGGGGGAATAACCGAAGTCTTATGTGAAGTTTCCCCGGAGAATGCAGAAAAATACAGAGCCGGCCTCGAAGCCTACACTGCCGGGCTCACCGCGCTTTCCGACGAGCTTCAGAGCGCCGCGGACAGTCTCGGGAAACCGCTCATCTTCGGCGACAGATTTCCTTTCGCGTATATGGCGCATGATTACGGCATCTCATACTGTGCGGCTTTCGCGGGGTGTTCGTCGGATACCGAGCCGAGTGCGGCGAAGATGACTGAGCTTATCGACCGGGCAAAAGAGACCGGTGCGAATGTGATCTACCATATCGAATTTTCGACAGAAAAGGTGGCAAAGGCGATCGCCGAGGCTGTGGGAGCGGAGATAAGACTGATGCATTCCTGTCACACCCTGTCCGAGGAAGATCTTGCGGCCGGAGAAACTTACATTTCGATGATGAGAAAAAACATCGAAGCCATGAAATAACAAATATCCGTCTTTCTTCACGAAAGGCGGATATTTCAGTCTGTCGGAAAAGGTACTTTTTCGACAAACGTCCTCGCGGACAGCGCCGGGGCTGCGCGCTCCCGTCCCGCGCCAGCGTGACGCCGGACCCTGTACCGTAACACGGAGATACAAGCATCTGCGAAAAGATCGTAAAATATCTTTTCACTCGGTTTTCTCTTCTTCTCCCCACTTGTAGCCGAAGCCCCAGACGGTCTTTATATACTTAGGATCAGAGGGGTCTTCCTCGATCTTCATACGGATACGGCGGATATTTACATCTACGATCTTATCATCGCCGTAGTAGCTCTCGCCCCATATCTTGCTCAGAAGAGTCCTGCGGTCAACGGCATTGCCCTTGTTCCTGATAAAGTACTCGATGATGTGATACTCTACCTGCGTAATATCGAGGGGTTCACCGTTCTTCGTGATGCGGCGGCTCTTTACATCTACACGGAACGGTCCGGAAACAAGCTCTTCCGAGCTTTCTTCCGAGCTACGGGAAATGCTCACACGGCGGTATATCGCGTCAATGCGGGCAATAAGCTCGGAGGGAGAGAATGGTTTTGTAACGTAGTCGTCCGCCCCCATCATGAGACAGTTCACCTTGTCCATTTCCTGGCTCTTGGCGGAGAGCATGATAATACCGATAGTGCTGCTCTCGCTGCGCAAAAAGCGGCATACCTGGGTGCCGTCCATACCCGGCATCATTATATCGAGAAGCGCCACATCAAAACGCCTCCCGCTCTTCCATGCTTCAATGGCTTTCTCGCCGCTGTCAACATCGTAAACGTCATATCCCGAGCGTTTGAGATGTATCACCACAAAGTCGCGGATAGCGTCTTCATCTTCACACACAAGTATTCTCTTTTCTTCCATTTATCACACCTCTTTCGTATGCAGTCTTACTGCAGCATAAACAGTGAACGGAGCGTTTCCTCGTCCGGCGAGAGGGGGCTGTTGGTAAGGGCGGCGTAGTAAGAGTAACCGGTGATGTCGCTCTTTCCCAGACTTATATATTTATCTGTCTCATATTTTCCGGTGTTGCCTTCGGCTGCACCGTATATACGGATCATCTCTTCGCCTTTTATATTTGAAATGGTATCGTAACGGTTGAACACAACAGAGCTTTCCGAAATGGACACCGAGGCTGTAACTCCGCCCCAGTTCTCCGGGAAAAGGAAGATATAATCGCCCTTTGTACCGACGAAACTTCGGAATTTCTGCGTGAATTTCGTACCGCCCCGTTCAAGGGAATGCCAGACCGTCATATTTACCTGCTCGGAGAGGGGAAGGTCTGCATAATCGGGGAACGGCACTGTTGCGGGTATCTCTATGCAGCCGTCACCGTCGGCGTCTTTGCTTGAAATATACGGAGTGTAACTGTTGGAATTGCGGATCGTGATATCGGGATTGAGGACGGGTGCAAGATAGAAGTACTTACCGTTGTAAATAATGGCATCTGTACCGAAGGAACCGTCGGAGAAGGCATAATCCACTGCAACGGAGCGGGTACCGTTCTCGTCGCAGGCTCCGCAGATAACGTTCCTTATACCGGCAAATCCGCTGTTGAGCGGAGCAGTAAAGAGTCTTGCAAGTTCGCCGTCCCGCTCGCCGTAGATACTTGCCATGGTTATACCGGAAGAACGCTCGTTGGTGACTGCAAAAATATCGCTGACTTCGTTTCCGTCCGCATCAAGGATATCCATGTAGATATTACGGATATTCATGAGCTCCTGCGGGGCGCTGTCGGAATAGGTCATTATGCTCGTATAGCGGTCGGAAGCGCTCTGCATCAGGTAATTCACGATCATGGCTGTGGAACCGATACCGAGATCCTCGAACAGAACGCTTTCCACCTCGCTGCCCGAAGCCGCAAGATCATATACCGAGACCCACTTTCCGTCACGCTTATCGAGGAAGTTGAGTCTCAGGGACGAACCGTCCGAAACATTCGGCATCTCATAGAAAACTATGGATTCATCGGTGGGCTCATTATCAAGGTTCCTCACGACGAACGCGCTTCTGTACTGGCCGCTTCGGGGGTATTTCAGAATGATATCGCCATTGGTGAAAGTCTTCAGCGCATCGTAGATATCGGACTGCTCGCCGTCAAGCCGGGGCGGGCTAAGAAGCTCCTCCACAGATGCCGACGAACAGGAAGAAAGCATGAGGACAAGCGCCGCAGTCAGCACCGGCAATATTCGATTTTTCACACTTTCACCTCCGAAAACCGATATTCAATTGACATTACGAAGATATTATAACACACTCCGATGATTTTTGCAAGAAAAAGCAGCACCTTACGGTGCTGCTTTGTGTTTTATTCATACCGGGACCGGTTATCAATCCCAGATATCCGGGAACTGAGCTTCGAGATCCTTGAGGTTCTTCTTGAGAGTTTCCTCTTCTTCCTTGAGCTCGGATCTGCGCTTCGGTGTTATAAAAGTCTTGTTGAGTTCAGCCTGAACTTCGAGGAGGGTCTTTCTGAGAGGATCGCGGCGGCGCTGGTAAAGAAGCTTGCGCTCTTCCTTTTCCTGACGCATACGGCGCTCACGCTCGATAGCTTCCTTTTCCTCACGCTCAGCCTGCAGCTTCGCGCGGGCTTCCGCGATCTCGCGTCTTTCTTCCTCTATTCTTGTAACGATAGCACCGTTGAGCGCTTCGTAGTGAGCCTTCTGTTCGGGGGTTGCAAAACGCAGAGCCTTCTTGAAGTTCTTGTCGTCGGTAACTGTCTGGGGAAGAGTTCTGATCTCGTCCTCGTTTCTGAGCTTACATTCCGCAAGGAGCTTTCCTATGTATGCACGGGAATCCTCAATATCTATATCGAGGATCTTGTCGAAGTAGGAATCCGCAGTCTCGAACTCGCCGTCCTCAAGGAACATATATGCACGCTTAACAAGGTTTTCCTTGTTTGCCGCGGTCGCAGTAACAAGGGCGTCGGGAACTATTGCATTCACTTCGGGCTTGAGTATGCTTTCGATCTTGTCCGAAACTTCACGCATGAACTCTTCTTCCGAGCAGTTGAATATATCGTCGCACCATACGAGCGCTTCGGGGAGCTGCTGGAAATTAAGGGCAGTGCTGTCGAATACGGGGAACACGAGCTTTTCGCTGTCGTTCTTCATTTCGCTGCAGAATGTGTTTACTGCATATTCGAGGTAGCTGTCGTGTGCGTCGTCCTTTGTTCTGAAAGACGGGAGCATGATCCTCGAATTGCTGAGTGCATAAACTACCTGTGCGGATTTCTCCACAGCGTCCATGTCTTTGAGCATCTCGGGTGCATAGAACACGCTGAAGCCGAGGTTTGCGGTAAAGCGAAGATAGATCTTATCGCCGTCAAGGTCTTCATCTACGGATATGCCCTCACGGCTGAGAATGAACACATCGTATTTCTTTTCCTGCTTGAGTATATTGAGAGTGATGCTGATACTGTCTTCAAGCTGGGAAGCGAGGTTCTCGTAACCTGCTACCTGCTCCTGTGTTGCATACTGGAGAGCATTTTTGTAATTCTTGCTTTCCGCGAGAGCCGGCAGACCGGAGATATCCTTTCTGCAGACCGCATATCTGCTGTTGCCCTCTCTTACATACTGGATACCGTATTCACAGAGGAGGTCAGCCCAGTACGCTTCACTGTCATCGGGGTTTTTTGCGATGAGTTCCCTGGCGATCTTTGCGCCCTCGTCAAATCTGAAATTATTGCGAAGATATGTTATTCTGTTAAGCTTCTTTATATCCGATTTAGGATACATCATAGTGTGTCCGCAGTTATGGCAGGAACCTGTTGTACCGCCTTCATCCGCAGTTACCGCACTTCCGCAGATATTACAGATGAGCTTATTATCATACATCTCTAAACCCTCCAAAAAATATGATAGAAATATACATTAACATTATATAGTAAAATATGTCTGCTGTCAATAATCTGCATTCATCTTTGTTAGAATTGACTTTTTTTATCTTTATTTTTTATATGATATGTCTATTATGAACCCGTTATATTCAGACCAGCGGTTTTGTTGCTTCGGCGTTAAGGCTCATGTCGGCGGTGATGCCGGCTTCGGTGTACTCATAGTAAGCCTGGCTTCCGATCATGGCGGCGTTGTCGCCGCACAGAGCCACCGGCGGGATATAAAGCTTTATGCCGTTTGCCGCACAGCGTTCTTCCAGCAGGGAACGAAGCCCGGAATTTGCCGCAACTCCTCCTGCAAGAGCCGCGGTCTTATAGCCGTACTCATTGGCGGCAGAAACAAATTTGGAAGTAAGTATATCCGCGACGGTGTACTGGAATGACGCGGCGAGGGAGTTTATGTCGAGCTCCTCACCCTTCTGCTGTGCATTGTGTACGAGGTTGATGACGTTTGTTTTCAGGCCGGAAAAGCTGAAATCATACGGTCCCGCGGTATGAGGGCGGGGGAGCCTGTACTTCTTCGGGTCGCCGTTTTTTGCGGCCTTGTCTATGTGCAGTCCGCCGGGATACGGAAACCCCATTGCACGGGCGGCTTTGTCGAAAGCTTCGCCTGCGGCATCGTCCATCGTTCTGCCGATCGTGGAAAACTTCGTATAGCTTTCCACCCGCATTATCTGAGAATGACCGCCGGAAGCCACAAGGCAGATGTAAGGCGGTTCAAGCTCCGCGTGAGCAATGTAATTCGCGGCGATGTGACCTTTTATATGGTGTACGGGAATGAGCGGTTTTCCCGACGCGAAGGCAAGACTTTTCGCAAAGTTCACCCCGACCAGCAGCGCCCCGATAAGTCCCGGAGCATAAGTAACTGCAACAGCGTCAACGTCCCCGAGTTCCATGTCCGCCGACTTGAGCGCTTCATCGACCACGCCGACTATGCTTTCGCAGTGGCGGCGGGAAGCTATCTCCGGCACGACTCCGCCGTAAAGTTTGTGCTCCTCCACCTGGGTGGCAATGATATTCGATATGATCTTTCTCCCGTCCTCGACTACTGCGGCAGCCGTTTCGTCACAGGAGCTTTCTATTGCAAGTATCTTCATTTTTCTCCCTTATATCTTCTGTTCGCCGAGCCAGTCCAGCAGGCTCAGAGCAAGAAGCTGTTTTTCTCTCGGAAGACTTTCCGTCTTTATGGCAGCTATGCGTCCCACATTTCCGATGTTTCCCGCGCTCTCCGTTCCGAGGAGCAGTTCGTCCGGAGTTGTTTTCAGCACAGCGCACAGTTTCATGAGCACATCTATGCTCGGCACAGACACCGCCCGCTCGATATTCGACAGGTACTTGTCGCTCAGAGCTGCCATTTCGTTGACTTTCGTCTGACTGAGCCCGAGCTGTTTCCGGCGTTTTGCGATACGTTTTCCGAGTTCCTTGTAATCCGTGTACATATCTGTGCTCCCGAATTTTGTCGATTTTCAGTAGAAAAACCGATTTTCAATATTACTAAAATCGACTTATTATATTACATTTTCGACTTTTAGTATGATTATTCGATATTCTGTATCTGTTCGCGTATTTTCTCGATCTCGCTCTTCATATCCACCACAAGGCGGGTTATGCGAAGATCCTGTGCCTTTGAGCCGGTGGTATTGACCTCGCGGTTCATCTCCTGAACAAGAAAGTCAAGCTTGCGGCCGATAGGTTCGTCCGAGTTCATCATATCGCGGAACTGGACGAAATGGCTTTTTAGTCTCACCGTCTCTTCATCTACCGCGATCTTCTCTGCGTAGATGCCGGCCTCCATCAATATCCTCTGTTCATCTATCTGCTTATTCTCCAGAATTTCCTGCATCTTCGCATACAGCTTCTCACGATATGCGGTCACGGTCTCGGGAGCATACTCACATACCTGCAAAGTCATCTTTTCGATATTTGCAAGCTTTTCAAGAACATCGTCCCTCATCTTTGCACCCTCGGCTTCTCGCATTGCAACGAACTTATCGAGTGCAGCTTCGGCTGTCTCTTTCACAGCCGCCCAGATCTTTTCCTCATCTGTCTCGGCTCTTACGATAGTGAACGCGTCGGTCATTCTGAAAACCGTGGACATGGTAAGATCGTCCTTCAGCCCGAACTTCTCTCCTGTCCCACGGAGAACATTTATGTAATTCTCCACCACCGCGTCATTTACCGAGACCGCAGTCTCTATACTGCCGATATTATATATCGAAAGCGATACTTCCACCTTGCCGCGGCTCATTTTCGACTTCACCAGAGATTTGAGCTTTTCTTCAAGAAACATATACTGGCGGGGGAGTTTTGCGTTGAATTCGTAGTAACGTGAATTTACCGAGCGTATCTCAACGAGATACTCACGGCCGTCTATGATCCTGTGGTCTCTTCCGAAACCGGTCATACTTCTTATCATTTTCTGTTCCTTTCTTTTCTGCATTATTTTCTGTACCTTCTGATGATCCCTGTCATCGTCCGAGGTAGTCTATCTCGTTATCAAAATCCATAAGTTCTCCGATAACGGGAACACCGTACTGTTCGGTAATATTATCGGCAGCGGTTATGGTGTTGTCAAGCTTCCAGATCACTGCGATACCGATTATCGAAATGATGGCACCTATGGACCCGCCCACAACTGCAAAAACACGTTCGTCGGGAAAATCCGGGCGCTGGGGTTCCACGGGATTTGAGAGGACCTGTATCTTTGCGTTCGCTTCGTACTCATCGAGAACGAACTGCACCTGACCGAGATATATTTCCGCAAGCTTGTACGAATCGGAAGAAGTCTCACAATCGAATCTTGCCGAGATTATCTGCGTCCCGTTCTTCGGCTCGACGCTTATGAGCTTTTCAAGCTCGGCGTAGGAAAACTTTGTCACAAGGTTCTCATTGATTGCATCATACATCTTCGGACTTGTGAAGAGGAGCGCTACCGTCTGTGCTTTTTCTGCCGACGGGACTGAATCCGTACTCTCGACGTATATGTCGGAAGTGGTAATGAAATGCTTCGTCATTCCGTAGGACGCCAGAACATATCCGGAAATCGTCATCATTATCGTGACTACGAGCGCTATTCTCCAGTTATTTTTTATTGTGATCCAGAGTTTCTTTAACTCGTTTTTCTTCAATTATCTTTCCTTCTTTATAGTTCACAGAGGTTTTTTCGCGATCTTTGCCGAAACACGGGGATATTGCATCGGAGTCCCGCTTATCTTCCTTATCACAACGAGATTTCTGCTGTCGCCGGAGGGCAGGGAATACTTTTTTACATCAACTATTTCTCCGCCAAGCTTTTTTACTGCATTTTCGGCTTCCGCAGATTCATCTTTTTCCCCTTTGAGTGCAAGAAACATTCCTCCGGTCTTTACGAACGGCAGACAATACTCACAAAGCACATTGAGAGATGCAACTGCTCTTGCGACTGCAAGACCGTATTTTTCTCTGTACTTTGCATTCTGTCCAAGCTCTTCGCTGCGGGCGTGGACTGTTTCACAGCTAAGTCCGAGAATACCGCAGGCGCTGTCAAGATATGTGATACGCTTATTGGAGCTGTCAACAAGTGTAAACTCAAGGTCGTCACGGTATATTTTCATCGGAAGTGAGGGAAAACCTGCACCCGCCCCCACATCAACTGCTTTTGTTCCACGTGGAACATCTACCATAGTAAGAGGCAGAATGCTGTCGATATAGTGTTTCTCAACTATTTCATCGGGATCCGTTATCCGGGTAAGATTAACATTCTTATTGTATTCTACCATGTATTCGGCAAGCTTGTCAAGCTTTACCGCCATATCGTCGGAAAGTTCTATACCGCATTCTCTGTATAAATTATTCATCGCTGTTGTTTTCCTTTCCTCCGTTTGCCGCAAGCCATATAAGGAGCACAGAGATATCCGCCGGATTCACGCCGGAAATTCTTCCCGCCTGTCCGATATTGAGAGGGCGGTGAGCATTCAGCTTTTCTCTTGCCTCAAGCCTTAATCCGCTTATCTTCTCATAGTCTATATTCTCCGGCAGTTTTTTGTTTTCCAGACGCTGCATTTCTTTGATTTTTGCAAGCTGAGTCTTTATATATCCCTCATATTTTATATTAACTTCAATCTTTTCCGCAATTTCGTCGGGAACTCCCGGATCATCCGGATCAAATCGTATGAGATCCTTATATCCGAGCTGGGGACGACGCAATAATTCTATGAACTTCACAGACTGATCTATCGGTGTTGTGCCTTTTGAAACAAGCATATCATTCAGCTCTTTTGTAGGCTGCACAGATGTTTTCATTATCCGTTTAGTCTCATCTTCCACTCGTGTTTTCATCTGAAGAAAATGCTCATATCGCTCATCGCTTATAAGCCCGATCTCATGTCCGAGTTCAGTTAATCGCTCAGGTGCATTGTCCTGTCTTATTATAAGACGATACTCGCTCCTCGATGTCATCATTCTGTATGGTTCATCGCAGCCTTTTGTTACCAGATCATCTATAAGTGTCCCTATATATGAATTCGATCTGTCTAAAATGATCTGTTCCTTACCCTGAAGTTTACGGCTCGCGTTTATACCTGCAACAAGACCCTGAGCTGCAGCTTCTTCGTACCCTGAGGTAGAATTGAACTGTCCCGCACCGTATAATCCGTTTATTTTCTTTGTTTCAAGTGTTGCGTACAATTCCAGCGGGTCTATGCAGTCGTACTCTATCGCATATGCCGGTCTCATGATCTCAACATTTTCAAGTCCCTTTATTGTCCGCAGAAATTCGAGCTGAACATCTTCGGGAAGGGAAGTGCTCATACCCTGCAGATAATATTCATCGGTATCAAGTCCCATAGGCTCAACAAAAAGCTGATGTCTTTCCTTATCCTTGAACCGCATGAGTTTTGTTTCTATACTCGGGCAGTATCGGGGACCCACTCCCACTATCTTTCCGGAATAAAGTGCAGAACGTTCTATATTATCAAGTATTATCTTATGCGTTCTCTCATTCGTATATGTAACATAGCACTTGACCTTGTTTTCAAGCGGAAGGCTGTTGTCGTAAGAAAACGGAGTAATCACTTCATCTCCGTCCTGCTCTTCCATTTTTGAAAAGTCTATTGAGCGCCTGTGAACTCTCGCAGGAGTACCTGTCTTAAACCTTCTTATATTAAGCCCTAACTTTTTCAGGTTTTCTGTCAGCTCTGTTGACGGATTTACATTATCCGGTCCGCTTTTATATGATGTATGCCCTATAAATACTTCTCCGCCGAGATATGTTCCCGTTGTAATTATTACGGCGCGGGCAGCACAAAAAGCACCGAGCTTTGTCATAACTCCGGTGACATTTCCGTTTTCCGTTATTATCTCCGTAACTTCCGCCTGCTTTATATCAAGAAGCGGTTCTTTTTCAAGAACGTGCTTCATGTATGAGTGGTATTTCACTCTGTCGGACTGGACACGAAGAGAGTGAACTGCGGGTCCTTTTCCGCGGTTGAGCATACGGGACTGAATGAACGTAGCATCTGCGGCTATTCCCATTTGTCCGCCGAGAGCATCTATCTCACTAACGAGCTGTCCTTTTGCGCTTCCGCCTATGCTGGGATTGCAGGGCATATTTGCGATAGTATCGAGGGACAAAACAAAAACGACTGTTTTCATTCCGAGGCGGGCGGCGGCGAGTGCAGCTTCGCACCCGGCGTGACCTGCACCTATAACAGCCACATCATAATTACCAATGTTATATATAGTATCACCAGCTTAAAAAATTACTCTATATAGTGTTCCACGTAGAACATTCTAAATTTCAATTATAATATCATCATTCAATTGTTCCACGTAGAACACTATACCTTGTGTTTGTCAAAATTATCACACCAATATCAGGTCAGAAATTGTACTTTTTATATCCCGGGTGTCGAACAGGGTAGCTTTTTGAAAGTTCACAGCATTCCATTATCTTTTCTTTCGGGATCACACTTGCACCGCCTATTACTTTTACCGCTATTGCAGTCTTTGCATAGTGTTCGAGAGTCTCCATTCTATAATACGCCTGTTCAAGATCAACTCCCACAGTAAGTGCTCCATGATTTGCAAGAAGTATTGCATCATGATATTGCAAGAACGGTGCAATACTCTCGGGAACATCTTCCGAACCCGGTACTGCAAACGGAGCGACAGGTACCGAACCGAGCGTCATTATTGCTTCGGAAAGACTGTAATCATCGAGCGCTTTTCCTGCTACGGCGAATGCAGTTGCAAAAGGCGGATGAGCATGAACAACAGCTTTTATTTCTTTTCTCTCCTTATAACATCTCAGATGCATTTTGAACTCGGAGGACGGTCTGTATCCTTCCTCACACTCAATTATTTCATTCTCTGCATTCATTCTGCATATCATTTTCGGCATAAGTCTGCTTTTACTCACTCCCGAAGGAGTTGTAAGGATCGTTCCGTCATCAAGCATTACGGATATGTTACCGTCATTTGCGGCTACCATACCGCGCTGCCACAGATAATATCCTATCTCACATATCTTTTTCTTCAATTCAACTGTCTCATCAATCTTCATTATCTGTCTCCCGATATCATTCTTATCCTTTCTTCTGCTAATTGCCCCTCATCGCAGGCTGCGAGTCTGTCAAGGGGGTGGCTTCAAAAATTTTTCACACATTTCATAAAGTGAAAAAATTTTGGAGTACCCTTGACTGACGAAGCGGCGCTGCGATATAATGGGCAAGCAGAAGAAAAAGTTTGCTCAAAAATCCGGCGTCATATTGAGATTTTCACAGCCTTTTTCCTGCATAAACCCTTCAAGTCCGAGTTCCGCACAGTATTCCGTTACCTTCTCATACTCAAAACTTGTCAGTTTCCTGTTTATCTCAGGAAATTTTACAGCATCATAACATGGCGTATATTGTCTCATTATACTTACAATCGGTCTGACGGGAAGCCCGGCTATCTCTTCGAGCAGCTTCATGCTGTCCCGGTATCCTTTCGGCAGAACGAGATGTCTTACTATAACACCCTTCTTCATAATACCATCATCAAATACATTTTCGGACTGTTGTATTAACATCTCTCTCAGAGCCGGCATTGCTTTTTCATAATAATCCGCAGCACCGGAATATTTTGCAGACATTTCCGAACTATGATACTTCATATCCGGCAGGTATATATCCACAAGCCCGTCCAATATTTTCAGCGTCTCAATATTTTCATAACCGCCGCAGTTATAAACAACCGGTATTCCGAGATCATCTTTACATTTCCTCAGCACCGATGCGATTTTATCTGCATAATGAGTTCCGGTAACAAAATTGATATTGTGTGCTCCCTTATCCCTTAGTTCATACATCATCTCTTCAAGCCTGCTCTCAGAAACTATCTCACCTTTCAGTTCATGGCTTATCGGATAATTCTGGCAGAACACACATCTTAAACTGCAGCCGGAAAAGAATATTGCCCCGCTTCCTTTTGTTCCGCTTATGCAGGGCTCTTCTCCGAAGTGGAGCATATATTTTGCAACCTTTATTTCGTCCGGACAGCCGCAGTAACCTGATTTTATCCCGCGGTCAACTCCGCATTCACGCGGACAAAGTCTGCACTCACTCACTTTTTTTCAGCTCCTTGGCAAACTTTTCCGCACGCTCGAATGCGTACAATATCTCACCCTGGTACTCAGGATCTTCCCGGTAAAGCACAGGATCGAAATGTGCAAGTTTATAACAGAATGTAACTACAACCGAATACTGCTTCATAAGCAGGAGCCTGTCCATTGAAGTCCAGTAGTTTTCAATGGTATGCTTTTTCATATATTGTTTGAGCTCACCATTAAGCCCGTTATTTTTGAAAATACTTTCACAGACAGAAGCAAGTGATGCTGCAGCATAATACATCGAATAATTATCCATAACTGTTCCGAGATCTTTCATATCTACAGGCGGAATTTCTGTCTGAGAAAAAACAGTTATGATATGTATATACATATTTGCTATCTCTACGCCGTTACCATTATATATAATATTAATAAGATCTCCCGAAAGATCACAAAGCTTCTTTTCCTTATCAAAACTCGTTATATCAAATACCGTATTCTTTTCATACAGATCCGAAAGCTTGAACCCGCCGTATGCTATCGCAAAAAGGGCAGACATACTTATCCTTGTTTTCGGATCAGAAAGATCCGCAAGGCATCTTTCTTTCTGTGCGGAAAAAACCGCATTTATCTCATCAAGAGAGGCGGGTCTGTTATTAAGCTTGAGATTGGTGCTGAATCTTCTGAAATTATATTTATCTATGAGTTCCTTATACTGTATAGTATTGTACATTCCGTATTTTACTGCCGCAAGTCTTACGGATTCAAGCATTATACGGGCTTTTTTATTATAATTTACCTTTTTTCTCAGATTTATTTCCCTGTTTCTTTTTTTTGCATCATCATTGAGAATACTTAAATAAACATACTCCGGCTCTCTTACATATGCCTTGTCGTTGTCACACATAATTCCGGAGATCCGCACATACTCACCGTTGTACATTTTTTTCAGAAGAAGCGCTGTCCTTATGATATCCCTGTCTTTATCTCTTATCTTATTAAGATAAAGGCTGCAGCACTCAGAGAAAGATCTTTCCCCTATAAATACAAGATCGAACACACTTATCCCTATCTTTTCGGCAGATTTGCAGCAGCTGTTTCCGAATATGTATTCTTTCATTCGTATAAGATACTCGACCGTTGTTTTTTCCGACAGAATGATACGAGGAGAAAAAGCAAACGACTTTATGCACTTCGGAACGTCTGTGACCGTTATTTCCACGTTTATCATCTGCCTTTCTCTTTAATTATCTTACCTGTTTTCTTCTATTATAACAGTATATATCTCACTTTTTGTATAACCGAATTTCTTTGCAGCCTCTTTACAGGCTTCCGAAGCTTTTTTTCCCGCTTCTATCTCTTTTCTTGCATAATCGGCGGCTTCTTCCAGGCTCACATTGTTTACTTTCTTTTCAGAAGCTCCCTCAACGACCAGAACATATTCACCCTTCGGAGTTTTATCCGAGTAGTAGTCGATCATCTCACTTATCGTACCCCGGATCACTTCTTCATGTATCTTCGTAAGCTCCCGGCAAAGCGATATCTTTCTGTTTCCGAGAGCTTCATAAAGATCATCAAGTGTGTTCTTCAGCTTGTGCGGTGCTTCATAAAAGATCAAAGTATGCCGGTAATCCTTTATTTCATCAAGATGCGCATTTCTCTGTTTCTTCGTCACGCTCAGAAATCCCTCAAATGAAAATCTCGATGTCGAAAGCCCCGATATCGCCAAAGCCGACATTGCGGCGGTAGGGGAGGGGACTACATTTACCTCGACGCCATGTTCCGCACAAAGCTTCACAAGGTCTTCGCCCGGATCGGAAATGCAGGGCATTCCCGCGTCTGTGACAATCGCACAGGTCTCGCCGTTCATGATCCTTTCGAGAATGTACTCTCCCTTTTCCCGGAGATTGTGTTCATAATAACTCACGAGCGGCTTATGAATATCAAAATGAGAAAGAAGCTTCATAGTCACCCGCGTATCTTCGGCTGCAATAAAATCCACCGAACCGAGGACTTCGAGAGCTCTCGGGCTCATATCAGAAAGATTACCTATCGGAGTTCCTACAACATATAATTTCGACATATCCCAACCTGCTTTACAAAAATTTTATATGTTCATACTGATCTGATGTTCTTATTTATTTAACCATATATACCCACGTTGAAAAACGCATAAACAAGCCTAATTTTAACATATTCCACCGAGTTTTCAACTGTTCATAGTATCAATTCCGTTCAAAATTGGTACTTTTCAACACTTTCAACACAATTATCGTTAAAAAAAATCTTTTTACAAAAAGTATTCAACAAGCCTTACTCATAACATCTCAAAAATTAATTTCATAATTTTTCAAACCCTATTGTTTATCGACTTTATCGGCATACTAAAAATCTTCAAAAAACCGGTTATGTTTTGTGCATAATTCACTACAAAAATGAGTTCGTTTTCACAACATATCAAGTTGAAAAAGAAATACTGTTAAAAAATCCGCAAACTCTCTGCTATAAAGCAAATCTAACACTTTCAACCAAGTTTTCAACAAAAAATGCGGTTGAAAACCAAATTTCAACACTTTTCGGTTAAACATCATTTTTCGGGTACAAATCAAGAATTAGGTTACAGTTAAGTGACAATAATACAAAAAGTAGAGAAATTGTACTTGACAATCTATTATCGAAGAAAGGAAGCGATATTATTAAGTATGCGCGGAGTAAACAGACTTGTTCTTGAAGTCAGACCGGAGAATGAATATTTTGAGAAGGCTCTGCTTTTTCTCAAGCCGGATTCAAATGATCTTCCCCAGAACAAAATATCAGGGAACGCAGAAAAATTACTGAATGACATAAAAGCAGGCAATAATACCGGAAAGAGGGAGAAAGGTGAACCTATAGTCCTTCTTCTCGCCGGTATTGCTGCAGGCTCTTCTCTGTCATGGCTGCTGTTTTTGTTCACAGGTCTGATAAACTGAGAACAAAGAACTGATCTCATCTGCACGTTTACGCAGGGTAAGGCAGCTTACATTGCTTATATAAACTATATCACTGCAAACTATTATGCTTTTCGGCATATCAAGCGACACATAGTATATTTTTCCATTTTTTTGACAGTACGACAAGTAATCATTCATATACTTCTGTACTGTCACTTTTTCTATATCAAATATTCCTATTATATCATCTATATGAACAGAAATATCGCTTCCAAGATGAAGATACATTTCAACCCTCTGTTACTTCAAAGCTTCCGCCGTGTACATTCCAGATCTTTCCGCTTCCGAACTTGTCGGTATCTGCAAGATTACAAGAAGTAATAAATACCTGAAAATTATCAATATGATTTATTATAAATCCGCGTCTGTACTCATCAAGTTCGCTCAGGACATCATCAAGAATAATGATAGGAACATCATCGCTCTTTTCCTTTATCATTCTTGCTTCCGCAAGTTTCAGAGCGACAGCGATGCTCCTGATCTGACCCTGGGACGCGAAATCTTTTGCAGGCATATCGTTTATGAAGAAAGAAACGTCGTCCCTGTGAGCTCCCACGACCGTATATTTCATTCGCAGCTCGCGGTCCGCAGTTTCCCTCAGACGCTTCATATAGATATCGTACATAATCTCAAAATCGTCGGCGGTGAAGCTTCTTTCACCCATAACGGAACTTTCATACTGCATGGTAAGTGTCTCATTTCCGCCGTTTATCTGACCGTAATATTCGTTTGCGGCTGCGGAAAGCATATCAAAGTATTTAATCCTGCCGCACATAACATTCACGCCGAGCTTTGCGATAGTTTCATTCCAGCTTTCGAGCATTATCCCGGCATTCGTGTCATATACGGACATATTCATCAGGATATTGTTCTTCTGTTTCAGAGCCTTATTATATTCATATAAGCGATAATTATGAACACGATTTATCATGTTTGACACAAAATCAATGTAATCACGCCGTTTTGAGGGATCACCCTTTACGATATACAGATCTTCCGGTATAAAAAGAACATATCTTAACGCTCCGTAAAGCTTTTCTGCGTCCTTCATCTCTATACCGTTGAATTTAAGTCGGAATGAACTATTTTTCTGAGTGTACTGGATAACGTTCTCTTTTTCGTTCATATTATCGAAAAAAAAGCACATTTCTATTGCAGTTTCCTTATCGGAAGTGCCAAAAGGCAGCAATTCGCTTACTTTCGGATTTCTGAAACTTTTTCCGAAACACACGGAAATAGCCTCGCACAGATTAGTTTTACCCTGGGCATTATTTCCCGTGAAAATATTCACCTTTGGGTCAAAAATAAAATCTGCCGAGGCTATATTTCTGAAATTCCTTACCGATAAAGATCTTATTATCATTCCTGAATTCTCGCCGCTTTAATTTTTACGAATAGTTATTTATTATGCAATTTTAATAAATTGTATATATTTTATTCACTATTTTTATCATTATGAACACTATTCATTTATTTTGCAGATAAATTCTTCCGTTCCCTCGTCAAAATTTACCGAGACAGTATCATTGTTATAAAGCTTTTTTCCGCGCATCATGCACACTTCGCCGTTTACTTCAACGATACCGTCAAGTATCATCATTTTTGCCATTCCGCCTGTTTCAGCTATGTTTGCAAATTTCAGGAACTGCTCAAGCTTGATAAAGGGAGGAGCTGCTTCTATTTCTATCATAATATTATACCTGATGTAATTTATATCAATAAATATACCGGTTACTTACTTCTTACGGGAAGAACAATGCCTACAAAGCTGTCGTCTTCAAGCGGGCGGATCCTTATAGGGAACAGAGCTCCGGTAAAGTCGATGCGTACTTCGTCGCATTCGCTGTTCTTCAGAGCGTCGATCATGTATCTTGCATTGAACGCGATCTCAAGCTTATCTCCGGTGTATCTGATAGGAAGATCGCTGTTCATCTTACCGATAGATGTCTTTATCTCGATATGGAGAGAATCATTGTCGAATGTGCATATTACCGGGCATTTATACTTATCGGTATTGAGAACGAGAGTTCTGTCAAGCGCAGTCGAAAACTCCAATGCATTTACAACAGCCGAGGACTTTTCCTCAAAATTCATTATCTTCTCGTAGTCAATGAAGTTTCCTTCAAGGAGGCGGGAGATTATTATGTAATCCTCCTTTGAGAAACATATCTGGTTACGGTCTATACACACCGTTATCTTCTTGTCATTAGGCTCATCGGAGAGCATCTTCATGAATTCATCAAGCGTCTTTTTAGGAACAACAAAGTCTATGTCGTTATACTCGACCGGTTCTACACGCTTTGCCATTCGTACTCCGTCAACGGATACGACACTCAGGACATTGTTTTCTATATGGAACTTGCTTCCCATGTGAACGGGCTTTATATCTGTAACTGCAACGGCGTGGATAGTCTGGCGGATCATGCTCTTCATTACGGATTCGTCAACTTCAAAGGATATATCACGTTTGAGCTCCGGGATATTCGGATAGTTGTCACCGGATACGCCTATAATATTGAATTCGACAGAACCGGATCTTATGATAACATTGTCACCCTCAGATGTTATCTCAACAAGTCCGGAGGGCATCTTTCTTATCATCTCTCCGAAGATCTTTGCATTTACCACAATTTCGCCGTCTTCTATCGCTTCGTTCGGGGAGATGATGCACTTGATACCCATTTCGAGGTCATAGCCTGTAATAGTTATCTCGTTGTTGCGAAGGCATACCAGTACTCCTTCAAGAGCAGGGATAGTTGAACGTACAGCACTTGCTTTAGATGCATTTGTAAGTGCTTCGGATAATGTAGATTTGTCGATAGTAAATTTCATACTATTTCCTTTTTCCTTTCACGCGGTAAATAATATGCAGCCGGAAAACTATTCCGGAAAAAACAAACAGATAAAATATATTTTAGTATTAGTTATAGGGACGGGCAATCGGTTGAAAAGCCGGAGATGTGTGATAATAACAGGAAATATATGGTTGACAAAAAAGTAAAGAAAATGTTGGGAAAGTTGAATCGGTTTTTAACATATCCACATTTGAACTTTTTAGTAGGGTTATGTTGAATGAGAGTTGAGAAAAAGTTGAATAATAGTTTGACTCATCAACATAAACGGGATAAAGTTATGTGTTACCATTTTACTGATATCAACAATTTATCAACACCATAATTTGTACGATATTGCCAATATAACATAGATTATGATTTAAGTTGAGTACAATTCAACTTTTTTCACATTTTACACGGCTTTTATATATATGTCAACCTGACCGGTTTTTTCAGACGTTGCTTATATTCTTGATAAGATCTTCAACGGTCGCGCGGTAAGCCGGATCGGTCTGCATGACTTTTTTCACCTTATTTGTGGCATATACGACAGTGGAATGATCGCGTCCGCCGAATTCCTTGCCTATGGAAGTATAGGAAAGGTCGGTTACTTTGCTTATAACGTACATAGCTACCTGACGCGCGGTAGAAACCTGGGAATTGCGGTTCTTTGAGCGCATTTCGTCGGGAGATACGTTGAAAATATGTGAAACATCGGTTATGACGTGATCCACTGTTACCGGGACAGGCTGCTGTTCGGTCATTACGTCCTTTATGATGTTCTGTGCCATTATGATGGTCGGGGTAGTGCCGGTAAGAAATACGATATGGTACATCTTTACGATAGCGCCCTCGATCTGACGGATATTGTTCTTGAGCTTGTCCGCCATATACTCCATGACATTGTTGGGTATTTTAAGATCCATGAGTTCAGCTTTACGTTTGATTATTGCAAGACGAGTCTCAAACTCAGGAGCCGCGATATCCGTAAGAAGTCCCCACTCGAAACGGGTTATGAGTCGGTTTTCGATATCGTTTATCTCTTTCGGAGGACGATCCGATGTAAGGATTATTTCTTTTCCTCTGCGGTGAAGTTCCTCGAAGGTATGGAAAAGCTCGTTCTGGGATTCCTTTTTGCCGGAGAAGAACTGGACATCATCGACGAGGAGCATTTCCGCGCTTCTGTATTTTTTCTTGAACTCTTCGGTGGTATTTGTTTTGACGCTGTTGACAAATTCGTTTACAAAGGTTTCCGCGGAAACATATACTATATTATAACCGGGGTGGCGTGTTTCCACCTCGTTCTTTATTGCATAAAGAAGGTGAGTTTTTCCGAGACCCGGCTCGCTGTAGATATAGAGGGGGTTGAAATCGGACTTGTCCTGAGCTATGGATTTGCAGGCTGCACAGGCGAGACGGTTGCTTTCACCGACTATGAAGGTATCGAAGGTGTACTTATAGTTGCTGTTTTCCTCTGTCTCGTGCAGTCTTGTTTTTGCATAAGGATCGTCGTCAAGTTCGGGGATAGGGTCGGAAACACGGACGATCTCCTCGGGAGTTACCACATGATCGTCGTTTGTGACATATTCGATATCCACCTCAAAGCCGAGAATGTCTTTGAGATGTTTCTTGAATATTTCATCATAGTTTTCCTGTATGATCTTCTTGATCCAGTCGTTTGCGATAAAAAGAACGGCTGTTTTATTATTGAGTTTGATCGGTTTTATAGGATCTATGAAAAGATTTCTGGCTGTTTCGGTAATATCGAGTCTTTGCTTCATAAGCTCAAAAATGTCGGCAAATGAATTAAGTTCATTCTCTCTTGTCTCATCAAATGGACTCATTTTATCTATCCTTCCGTTTTTATGATATATTAAGCTTCAATTAACGATAAAAATACATATTACTATTTTATCACAAACATATCTGTTTTTCAATAGTAAAACATATAAATTTTATTGTGCACATTGTAATAATTTATAAGAAAAACAGCAGATACCGATGATGAATCCGCTGTTTTGCAATATTATATAAGATAAGTTATTATTAAAGCTCGTTTCTGTTTTCAATTGCCCGCTGGAGGGTAACATCGTCCGCGTATTCGAGCGATGAACCTGCCGGAAGACCGTATGCGAGCCTTGTTACCTTTATACCGAGGGGTTTTATCATGCGGCTTATGTATGAAGCTGTGGTTTCTCCCTCAACGGTGGGGTTTGTTGCCATTATTACCTCATCAACATCTCCGGAAAGGCGCTTCATCAGCTCGGCGATGCGGATATCATTTGGACCTATGTTTTCCATAGGGGACAACAGACCGTGGAGGACATGATAAACTCCGTTAAAGCCGCCGGCGCGTTCGAGTGCCGAAACATCTTTCGGCGCTTCGACAACACATATCGTCTTTTTGTCGCGTCTGTCGTCATTGCATATGGAGCAGCGCTCGGTATCTGTGAAATTCTGACAGATATTGCAGCAATGGACGCTTTTTCTTGCACTAAGGATCTGAGAAGTAAAGAGCTCGACTTCTTCTATGGGCTGATTCAGCATAAAATAAGCGAGGCGCTGGGCTGTTTTCATTCCTATGCCCGGGAGCTTTGCGAACTGTTCCGCAGCGGAAACGAGAGGAACGGAATTATATTCTGCCATATCAGAAAAGACCCGGGAAGCTTACTCCGCCCGTTACCTTTTCCATTTCCTTTGCGCTTTCTTCATCTATCTTGTGAATGATAGCGTTTACGCCTGCAACGATAACGTCCTGGAGGCTTTCGATGTCGTCCTTGTCAACGATATCGGGGTTGATCTTTATTTCCTTGAGCTCTCTGCCGCCGGTCATGGTGAGTTCTACCATTCCGCCGCCTGCAGTTTCGGTAAATTCGGTCTGTTCAAGTCTTTCCTGTACAGCCTGGATATCTTCCTGCATCTTCTGAGCCTGCTTTACCATTGAATTCATGTTAGCGGCGCCTTTGTTAGTGTAACCCTGGGGTAATCTTGCTTTCATATCATTTTTCCTTTCAGTTTTACTGTTCTTTTATTGTGATTCCCTTTGATCTTGCAAGATCAAGAAAATGACTTACTTTGTTTTCTTTCGGCTCGGAGGTCTTTGCATCGGGAATATTACCGGAATTATCTCCGTATGCCTGGATAATCACGTTTCTTCCGAGATTTTCCGATGCTGCTTTTCGTATATCTTCCCTGTAATCGCTGGTTGCAAGCCCGACGGCTATACTTCCGCCTTCGATATATACGGTGTTTCCGCTTATATAGGCATTTGTGCTTTGAATTCCGAGTCTTATGGACATGGGGAGAGTGGATATTATATCCTGCCAGGTCGTGAGAACTTCCGGTGTGCCTTCTTTTCCGGAAACGGGTGATTTATCCGGTACCGGAATTTTTTCGTCAGTCTCGGACTTTGTACTGTTCTGTTTATCCGTTTTTCCGGGTTTTTCCGCCGGAGCTGCACTCGTTATTTCCGGTGCGGGTTCGGGTGGAAGAGATATACCATTATATATATGGGAGTTGAGAGCGTCTGTGATTTTTTCGAGCCTGTCTATTCTTGCGGAAAGAGATCTCTCGTCTGTATCAAGCTTCGGGGTACAGAGCTTGATGAAGCACATTTCAAGATACAGCGCGGGTGTGCGGACTCTTCCCATAGTTGTGAATGTATCGCTCAATAAAGAGATACAGCGCATTATCTGCTCAAGAGAATATTGCTCGCTCTGGGCTCTGAGCTGTTCGAAATCGGCGGAAGTCACGCGGACTGCAAGAGCGTCGGCTCCGGATCTTATGAGCATAAGGCTTCTGTAGTGGGAGATAAGCTCCTCACAGAGTCTTGTCACGTCTTTCGACTTATCCACAAGCTCGTCCAGCAGCATCAGAAGATCACGGGTATTCCGGCTGTTGATAAGGTCACATATCCTGAAAAGGTAATCGCTTCCGGATATCCCGGCACAATCGCGAACCACATCTTCCGTTACTTCGTCGCTTACGGCAAAGCACTGGTCGAGCAGGGAAAGAGCGTCTCTCATTCCTCCCTCGGATATTTTAGAGATGAGGAAAGCCGCATCGTCGGTGAGCTTTTTCCGTTCCTGTTCCGCTACCCACAAAAGGCGCTTTTTGCTGTCGTTTATGTCGATGCGTCTGAACTCATACTTCTGGCAGCGCGACAAGATAGTTGCGGGGACTTTGTGTACTTCGGTAGTTGCAAAAATAAAGACAACGTGGGCGGGCGGCTCTTCGATAAGTTTGAGGAGGGCATTGAACGCGCTTGTGGAGAGCATATGCACCTCGTCTATGATATAGACTTTGTACTTGCCGGACATGGGAGCGTAGAAAGATTCTTCTTTTAGATCTCTCACATTTTCAACGCCGTTGTTTGAAGCCGCGTCGATCTCTGTTATATCGGAATAATCCTCGTCTATACTTTTGCAGCTATCGCATTCAAGGCACGGATTTCCGTCCTGAAGGTTTGTGCAGTTGAGAGCTTTCGCGAGTATTCTTGCGCAGGTGGTCTTTCCTGTTCCGCGGGAGCCCGTGAAAAGGTAGGCATGGGCGGACTGGCCGTTTCTGAGCTGGTTTTTAAGGGTAGTTGTGATATGTTCCTGCGATATTACGTCATCGAAAGTACGGGGTCTGTACTTTCTGTAAAGCGCGAGATACATATACTTTCCCCCTTTATGCAATATCAAAGCCCTTGATTATGAACACAGGCTTGCCGCACACAAGCCGAAAATTTGCTTAATGCTGCTCGGTTCCCCGCCTGACATGGTTCACAACACGACCTTGCACGGGGTCTGTGTTCATATTCAAGGGCTTTCAATATATTATATACTATTTTGGTGAAAAAATCAAGGCTTTTTCCTAATTTTCAAGAAACTCCCTTATGCGCGCCATATTGCGGACTGCATAATCGTGACCTTCTTTTTCAAAGGGAAGAAGTATTGAAGGGTCGCTTTCCGTTCTGTGGATACCGTAGTCTTTTTCCGGTGCAAGAACGAGGGCTTTTCCTTCTTTTTCGAGCCTGAGCAGTTCTTCGATCTCGCGGTTGTACATGATATGACGGTTTGCGAGAGCTTCTGCGAGCTTAGGGTACTTCGGATATGCCAGCTTTACGAGTCCGGCAAGCTTTTCCGGCTTCTTGACATAACCGCGGGGACGGGTGAGAACCACCACAACTTTGTCGAGTCCGCTGTCAAGTGCGTATTTAAAAGGTATCGAGTCGGTGATACCGCCGTCCATGTAATATGTTCCGTTTATCTTTATTGGCTCGAATAAAAGGGGAAGGGCGCAGGACGCGCGGAGTACGCTCCACTTTTTGTCATCTGCTTTCACGCGCATATATTCGGTAAGTCCCGTTTCTATATTTGTGACAGCACCGAAGCCGTTTTCGCCGGAACGTCTGTATTCGTCAAAATCGTATGGCAAAAGCCTCGACGGTATCTCCTCAAATACGAAATCAAGTCCGTAGTATGAGCGGTTGTCCTTCCTGAACAGGTTCCGGGCTCCCATATAACGCTTGTCGTTCATGTACAGCTCGGTGATCTTGTGATTTCGTCCGATCTGTTTTGAGAGATATGAAACTCCGTAAGAAATTCCGGCGGATGCGCCGGCAACATAGTTTATATATATATCGTTTTCGAGCAGTGCGTCGAGGATACCGCAGGTAAAGATCGTCCTGCTTGCTCCTCCTTCAAGTACGAGTCCGGCTTTCATAAAATTCTCCGTTCCGAAAAAAATTGATATATGGGAACCTCTAAAAACCCAATTTGAGAGAAAAAGAGCTATCCACTTTATGCCGCATTGTATGCGCGCGTCCTGCGCGCTTTTGGCGGCAATACCACGGCTTCCTGCCGTGACCGTCTACTGCGTCAAACCTCCTAACCGGG
>JAGBMA010000199.1 GCA_017635095.1 Ruminiclostridium sp.
CCTCCAATCTATATAAACGCTTTTGCGTAATTCTCGTTATTGCAGGCATACCGAAAGACCGATATGCCCGCATTATAATTGAAGTTTAACGACTTACTTCTTGTCGGGATCAGCAGCACCGCAGGCAGAACCGCAAGCGGAAGGCTTAGGGTCAGCTGCGCCGCAAGCGGAAGGCTTAGGATCAGCCGCGCCGCAAGCGGAAGGCTTGGGGTCTGCTGTACCGCACGCGCTGTTTGCGGAACCAAATTCTGCTACTCTTTTTAGCATTTCACTCATGATGAAAGCCTCCTTGATTTTATTTCGGGTACTTTCCGTCCCCGTTGTCATCAGTATAACACAGCTTATCCGGCTTGAAAAGTACGCACTTTTTTGTGGGGGAGTTACAAAAAAGTAAGTTTTGTTTTGCAGAGCCTTTCAGAGCGAAAAAATTTTTTATATTGCAAAATTTATTATTTTATGCTATAATAGTAGAAAAGTAATGTTACATTCATAAATGATGTATTGGAGGTGCCGACTATGATAAAAAAAGAAGAGCTTCCGGAATGCCCCGTGGCTACGACCGTTCAGCTCATCGGGAACAAGTGGAAGCTGCTTATAATGCGAAATCTGCTTGTGCGTCCGTGGCGGTTCAACGAGCTGCAAAAGTCGCTTGAGGGCATCAGTCAGAAGGTGCTCACCGATAGCCTTCGGTCAATGGAAGCAGACGGTATCATCACGCGTACCGTTTACCCCGAAGTGCCACCAAGGGTAGAATATGCGCTCAGCGAGCTTGGAGAAAGTATGCGCCCGATACTTGACGCTATGCAGGCTTGGGGGACGGAATATAAGACCACATTAAATAAAAGTAATCAGTAATTCTCAATGACAACACTCTCCGCCGCGCCGATCTTGATCCGTATAGTATGTTTATCCACAATAGTAACCTGTTTGACCGAGTGCCGAACAAACGCCTCATCAAACATATCCAACCGGAACTCCGTGTTTTCAATCTCAGCGAGTATATCCTGCACATTCGCAGCGGATTCCTCACACTCATTGAGCCGCTCCTGCTCCGCAGTTATCTGCTGACTGACAGTAGCAAGCTCATCAGATAGCCGCTTGAACTCGCTGTCATATTTTGTGTAGTCGTTCTCCTTGAACGATTGGTCAAGCAGTTTGCCGATCTCTTTGTTGAGCGCCATTTTCCTCTTTTCGAGTTCGGACAGATGCTTCCCATCCGGCAGCATAACAGCATGAATCCCTATCCTGAGCGTGTTTTTCACATCATCGCTGACATCGAACACCTGATTTATCGCTTCTAAAACAGCCTTGTGAAGCCTGTCCTCATACACTGTCGGTGAGCATTTGCAGAACTTCTTCCCGTTCTTCAATCGGTTGATACAGCGCCACACCGGAACTTTGCCGCCGCTCTTATCGTCCCATGTGATACGGCGGTAAGCAGTACCGCATTCTCCGCAGATCACCAAGCCTGTGAGGGCATATTTCCCGCTGTATTTGCCCTTTTCGTCTGTGGCAGCGGGTTTTCGCAGACTTGTTCGTCGTGCGATCTCCGTCTGTACGCGGTTGAATGTGACGCGGTCAATTATCGCGTCATGGTGGTCTTTGACGAGATACATCGGGAGTTCTCCGTTGTTTTTCTTGACCTTTTTGGTGATGCAGTCGGTCACATAAGTCTTTTGCAGGAGCGCATCGCCTGTGTATTTCTCGTTCTGAAGAATGCTGGCAACATTGGAATGCGTCCAGTCCGTATTGCCTTTGGCATTCTTCAATCCGCGCTTCAACAGGGTTTCCGCTATCTTCCGGTAGGTCATGCCGTCAAGAAACAGATCATATATCAACCGCACCGTTTCCGCTTCTTCGGGTACGATCTTCGGATTCCCGTCTTCGCCCTTTTCGTAGCCGAGAGTAGTTGCGTAGTGCATTGAGAACTTGCCCTGCTCGAAAGAGCGCCGAACTCCCCAAGCCACATTCTTGCTGATACTCTCGGATTCCGCCTGCGCGAACCATGAGAATATGGTGATGAGCATTTCGTCTTTCTGCTCCAGCGTGTTCAGCGCTTCTTTCTCGAAGATGACCGCGATGCCCAGTGAACGCAGTTCACGAACATACTGCAGGCTCTCGACTGTGTTGCGGGCGAAGCGGCTCACAGATTTGGCGAGGATAATGTCGATCTTTCCTTGTCGGCAGTACCGGATCATCTTCATGAACTCCGGGCGTTTCTTTGCTTGTGTACCCGTTATACCCTCGTCTGCAAAGACTTTCACGGGTTTCCAGCACTCATGACTGTTGATAAGCTTTGTGTAATAATCACATTGCGTTTCATAGCTCGTCAGCTGCTCATCATCGTCTGTGCTGACACGGCAGTAGGCGGCCACGCGCTTGAATTTACGCTGTCCCGTAGTAGCATCGTCCTTTGGCTTGGCGGGAATGACTGTGACCTGCGGTTCCCGATTTTCAACTACATTTTCCATGTAAACGCTCCTTTCGCGCTATTATCATCTTACCGTTGACAAGCTCAACGGTAGATATACCTTTATTTATATGTATCTTCTTGACGATCTGCCTTGACAGGTCAATATCAAGCTCTGTCATCGGCTCGCGGGCGGTCAGCAGTTCAAGCATCTTCATCGTCCTGTCCCTGTTGTCGTCAGGGCAAGCGTCATACTTCGCCGCCGCAGTACCCGCTATCAGCCGTGTGATTGCGTCTATATTTGCGCTCGCGTCCTGCATCATAATGGCAAGCTGCTGCTCCATTTCCGTGATCTCGGCGGTCGGAGCGTACTCCGGAAGCTTGTCCGGTGCGGCGAGCTCCGGCTTGGCTATCAGTTTGTTTATGACTGAAACGAGCAGCCCCTCAACCTCACTTTCCGTGAGGGAGGAGCTGCCCGAAGCCAATCCGCGTAGGTATTTTTTCTTCTCGTCAGTGCAGGTGCAAGCCACCGCTTTCCGCTGTTTTATCTCGTTCGCTTTGCGGAATATTTCCGGTTCAATGACAGCGGGATAGCAGTCCGCACCAATGTATTTCTCGTTTTCAAGTATGCGGCTGACCATGTTTTTGTTCCACACTTTATCAACATTGTACGGAACCGTCATCAATGCCGCAATGCTTTTGAGTGACATTCCTCGGGGATACATATCGAAAATCTCACGGACTGCCACGGATTCCTCGGGGTGGAGAACTATCTCCCCGTCCCGCATCATGTAACCGAATGGGATATTTCTGTGTGATCTCATGTGATTCACCTCTCAATCCTTTCTTTGAATTTCAGTCCACCGCCGACCTTGAACAGCACCTCATTCTCGGACAGGGCAACGATTTTTTCTACCGCAAGGTGGAAGATACTCTCGTCAAAGTCCATGAGATATGGCGTGTCCTCGAGCAAGTCTATGAGGTCGTACAGCTTGTTGAGCCTGTCCGAAAGCTCGTCCGTGTCAGCAACGGAGACCGCCTTTTCCTTTAGTCTGAACAATCTGAACTCAATTTCCTTTTTCCGCTCGTTGAAGATCTCATCGGGGAGCATGCCGCTCTCCCGAAGCCTGTGTACCTGCACCAACTGATCATGTGCATCGACCATGTCCCGCCTTGCCGTTATCAGTTCGGAATTGCCGTGTTGCTTCTTCATGATAAGCATTTCAAGCTGCTTTGCGGTAGGCTTCAAAAGCGTTCCAGAGTTCGCTTTCAGCTTATTGAACAGTCTTACGAACGCGGAGCAGATTCCTGTTTCGGGTATCTGCCTGACCGGACAGTTGGCGGCGTTCTTGTTGTGATTTCCGCATATCCAATAGGCTTTTCCGCTGTCCACGGCTCTTTTAAACGAATGTCCGCAGTTGCCGCATACTATCATTTTGCTGAATACATAATCATGGAACTGTCGTTCCACAGAGCGCCGGGAAGCTATCAACTGCTGTGCTTTCCGGAAGGTTTCCTCGTCTATGATAGACTCGTGGGTACCACGGACATAGTATTTAGGCTGTTCTCCCTTGTTGATATGCTTCTTGAATGGAAGCATTTCTGTTGTGCAATATTTGTGCAAGAGCTTGTCACCGATGTATCTTTCATTGGCGAGAATGTAGCTTATGCACTGATGATGCCAGAGTTCTCCGGTTTCCTCGGTCAGTTCCTCCGCTATTGCCTGCACGCCTTTTCCCGCGAGAAAGTCAGCAAATATCCGTCTGACGATCTCCGCATCACGCTCGTTCACGATCAGTTTTCCGTCAATGTAATCGTAGCCGAATGCCGTCGAGCTGTTGATGTAAGTGCCGTCCGCCATGCGTTTCCGAATGCCCCAACGGAGATTGTTGGAGATCGAAACAGACTCGTTCTGCGCCGCCATACCGAGCAAGGTTATGAGCATCTCGCCCGACACATGATCGGTGTCAATACCGTTTTCCTCGAAGTAAACCGAGATTCCGAGCTGCTTGAGCTCGCGGGTAGCCTCGAGACAATCCTTTGTGTTCCGGGCGAACCGAGTCAGCGATTTCACGATGATACGGTCGAACCGGTGACGGCGAGCATCGTTCATCATGCGGTTGAACTCCGCCCGTTTCTCGGTGCAGGTTCCCGTGATACCTTCGTCCGCATATATCTCCGACAGCACCTCATCGGGACTGTTCTCGAACAGTTCTCGATAGTATCTGTACTGCGCCGAGAACGAGTGAAGCTGATCGTCGCTGTCGCTCGATACTCTTATGTATGCCGCCACCCGCGTGACCTTTCGGGTCTCGACCTTTGCCTGAATTTTGGTTACTACCATTAAATTCCCCCTTCGTTATTTACCCAACATCATACCATAACCCGCGCCGGAATTCCATTACCAAACCCAATAAAATCCGGGCGGGCAGTTTGTTTGAATTTCATAGAATCTCCTGCTTTTTTTGATTTTGACCCCACTGTGAATGGCTCAACAGCGGGGTTTAATGGCTCTTATGCATCAATTTGACCCCTGATTTCAGGTCACTGCATCATTTTGACCCCTTTTTCAATATGCACAAAAGTGCGATTGCGGCGGGCTTTGCCCGACGCTGTGGACGGGCAAGGCGCCGAAAAGGCGACTGCCCTTTTTCCTGCATTTTTTTCATACCCCCGAATTTGCCTGTTTTTTGAATGACCTGTGCATAACGCCGAAGCCCTGCAAATCCGAAACCTTGTCTTTTCACAGGCTTGATTCTCCTGCTCCGGGCTTCATCGGCTCACACGGGCTCAGAAACGGCTCAAATTCGCACGAATACCCCCTCGGTGGTATCGTTACTCTACCTGCTCTGCAAAACGTCGGAAACCGCTCGAATTTGCCGTCACCCGAACTCGGTTTACCGTCACCCTGCAAGGGGTTTGCCGTCACCCTGAAAAATGCTGTCACCCAGCGTGATTGGCTCTGTTAAAGGGTTTCCCGGATTTTGGGTGACAGCATCGCCCACGATTTCCACGAGGAGCAGAACCCCGTTCATGCTGTCACCCTGTCGGTCGTATTTCAATTCGATCTCCCGGTAGCCATGCACCCGGACGAGCCGGAACGAAACTCCGTAGCTCAACAACTCGTCGGTGTGCTGTATCAGATCTCGTGTCACCCAGCTTGGCTTGTACTCTTTTCGGAACCTGTCATTGAGCAGTTGGCACAGATGCGTCGCTGTACCACGGAACACACACTGCTCGGTCATGAAATCATGAACTGCAAAAGAAAAAGTATCTCGTCTGTGAGGAGCAACACCACTTTTCAGCGTCCACCGATTGTTTTTGAACTCAACCGACAGCTCAGCGCTCTCAATGTCACGACCGGTGCAGTGAAGTATTCCAGTATTCTCACTTCGCTTCTCACGGGTGAGAACAAAACTCCCGTCAGCGCAGCCGTTCAGTCCTGTCGTACCGGAGATCATATTGAACGGATCACTGTCATGCTCCTTGCGAGTGTGATGTATCAACAGAACAGCAATGCCGAGCTTGTCCGCGACAGATTTCAGCGCTCCGAGTTCACTGTAGTCGCTGCCGTACTTCACATCGACAGTCCTACGAACTTTCTGCAAGGTATCAATGACTATCAGCCGTAGGTCTGGCAGTCTGCGCTTCGCATCTTCGAGCTGCTGCTCCAGGCCGCCGCCTATCGTCTTGGCGAGAGTAGAGAACTGCAATCCCTCGGCAGGTTCTTCCGTGAACTCATAAAGGCGATTCTGCAAGCGGAGCAGACTATCTTCGAGCGCGAGGTAGAGAACTTGTCCTTTGTGAGTTTCATGTTTGAGGAACGGCTCGCCCTCTGCCACCGACAGACACAGGTCGAGAGCTAACCATGACTTGCCGATCTTCGGAGCGCCAGTAAGAATGTACAACCCGGGATATATCAGGTGCTCTACTATGTACGGGTTCGCTTTCAGCTGTGTGTCCATGATGTAGGCGCAGCTGTACATTTTTAATTCGTTGTTTTGTGGAATAAAAATATCTCCTTTCGATTGATGATTAAGCGAGGCATGAAACGCACCCGTCTTGATTTTGAGAACAAAAAGAACACCTACCTTTTAAGCAGGTGCTCTTGTTTTCCAACTATTATGAGTCCCCTTTTCAGGGACTCGAGGGTATGTGTTCGGAGCTGCAACTGACAACTCTTACATCGACCTTTCCTTTCCGAGATGGAAGTATTGACCTGAATTGGCGTGCTATCTTCCTCCAAAGTATCATCGCACACTTTCTCTCCGCAGGTATCCTTGTCGTGTATTTGCGAACAAAAAGAACACCCGCGACCGCAGGTGCTCTGTCCCTCTAATATACTTACGACACTTCTCGGATAGTATTATTCCAATTTCTGAAAATATTTTAAAGTTTGTTTATTTTGTATATTTTCTCAATCTTGTTTTATGCAATTTTACAAATGCAAGCGTTTGTGGCTCATTTGTACATCTCTGACAGCTTCTTACTCAGCTTGACCTTGAACTTTGAAATGTAACTCTGTGATACGCCAAGTTCGTCAGCAATAGCCTGCTGCGGTCTGCCGTCGTAGAGTCCGCGGAAGATGACAGCTTCTCGCTCGCTCAGTCCTTTGCATATCTGTTCCACTGCAATGTCTGACTCTATCTTGTCAAACAATTTCTCCATGTCATCATCAGCAATCGTATCAAGAAAAGATATCTCCGATTCCGGATCCTCAAGTTCCGAGTAATTTATCATTTTCGTATCACTGCGGGAGTGACCGAAACGCTTTATGTGATCTTTCTTTGCACGGCTTGACTTTTTGGAAAAATCCTCATCGGCAGAGTTGCGGCGGGCGATCTTTGCAATCTCACCGACCTGCATCGTCTGCATAGCGAGGTTAAGAACATTGTGCAGTTCCTCGTCGCCGGTGCTGCCTTTCATAAGGCGCGGCAGAATGAAGATGTCGAACAGCATACGATACCGCTTTTTGTCAAAGTACAGCTTGATGACATTGTCCGCCACGATAGCAGTGAAGCGCTTCCGCAACACCTCGGTAGGGAAATCCTCGGAGTAAGCGGTCGGAGCATACGTTCCTGCCAGCACTTTGGCGATACGATCCCAATGATCCTTTATGTATTTTTCGACAGTCTGATACAGCTTCGCTTCCTTTTCATTGTACTCGGACGGGTCGCGCACGGGCATCTTCGTGAAATCTTCAGCCCATAACAGCTCTCGCAGCTTTTCGGGAGTGATCTCTCCGTCGTATGGTTCTTTCTTCGGCATATTGACCTCCCGTAAACATTTTTATCATTATATCATATCCTGAGCATTTTTTCAAGGGTGAAAACATAACTGTTCCAAATTCGGAACAGTTATACCCAGCGTCGTATTCTACGACAGCTATCGCAAGATATAAAAATGACGGGAGCGAATCCCGTCATCCGAAGTATCCAATTTTGTTTCCGTTGCAGTACATCTCATAGTTGACTGAGCCTTCTCCACTGCCGCCCTCATTGAACACCCAGCCGAAGCCTATACAGTAGATGTAGTCTCCGCTCGTCTGTCCGTTTGTACTTGCTCAGAACAGCGGAAAATACAATACATATCAGAACTCCTGTGATACCCATTACAAAGAACAGCATGGCTGCTCCGGAACCCTTGACTTCGCCGAACAACGCTGTTAGAAATGGGGAATTACTGCTGCTCATGAATGGCTCGAATACTTCATCTGACTTTGCTCCTTTGATATTATTTTATCCAAAATGTAAAGTCCGAGGACTTCAGCAGTCAGGCTGTTCCTCCATGCGGCCTCCTCAGACCATTCATGGAGCTGTATCAATGGTGAGCATCATATCGCTTCTCCTTTTCGTTATCTATTTTTAACAAATTATACCCATCGTTGTCGAAATAATGTTTTAAGTCATCACTTCACAAGTGTTGATAATGATGTCATAAATTCCTATTCTCGGTGCAACCTTTACAGTATAGACCACATGATATGCGAACGGAACGCCATTGAGATAAATCTGCAAAACC
>JAGBMA010000200.1 GCA_017635095.1 Ruminiclostridium sp.
CGCCCCACGCGCGCGGGAGCGCCGGACACGGGGCGTGGGGCTCTCCCCCGCGCGTAAGCGCCGTACCGCTGTACGCGTAGGGGGAAAGGAGCGGTATTACGCCATGCCGGCGGTGATGATAGCCATTTTGTAAACTTCGTCGGCGTTGCAGCCGCGGGAGAGGTCGTTGATCGGAGCGTTGAGACCCTGGAGAGTAGGACCGTAAGCCTCATAGCCGCCGAGACGCTGAGCGATCTTGTAGCCGATATTGCCGGCTTCGATAAGCGGGAATATGAAGGTGTTTGCCTGACCTGCGACTGCGGAGTCGGGGCACTTGGTCTTTGCAACTTCCGCGGAAACTGCGGCATCGAACTGGAACTCACCGTCGATAGTGAGCGAGGGGTCGATCTTGCGTGCTTCGATGACAGCGTCGTGGCTGAGCTGGACTGTACCGCCCTTACCGGAGCCGTAGGTGGAGAAGCTGAGGACGGCAACCTTGGGGTCGATGCCGAAATATGCCGCTGTGCGTGCAGTCTCGACCGCAACCTCGGCGAGCTGCTGAGCAGCTGTGAGAACAACGTTTCCGTCCTTGTCGAGCTTGTCGCTGTAGCTGAGGTTGATCGCGCAGTCGCCCATTGCGATCTTCTCTTCCTTACCGTCCTTCTCTCTGAACAGAATGAATGAAGAGCTTACGAGGTTTGAGCCCTTCTTTGTCTTTACTATCTGCAGTGCGGGGCGTACTGTGTCCGCGGTCGAATATGTCGCGCCGCCGAGAAGTGCGTCCGCTTTGCCCATTTTTACGAGCATTGTGCCGAAATAGTTGGATTTTTTCAGAAGTTCACGGCACTCTTCTTCCGTCATCTTGCCCTTGCGGAGCTCTACCATCGCAGCTACCATTGCGTCAAATTCCGCATAGCCGAGAGGATCTATAATTTCTGCCTTGTCGATCGCAAAACCGCCGTCAGCGGCAGCCTTCTTCACTTCGTCGGGGTTTCCGCAGAGGATAACGCCCATGAGTTCTTCCTTTAAGAGCCTGTCCGCAGCGGAAAGGATACGCGGATCCGTGCCTTCGGTGAATACGATCGTCTTTTTGCTTGCCTTGAGATTTGCAAGCAGCTTGTCAAACATTGCCATAAGTATGTGAACCTCCAAAAAAGATCATTTCAGGCGGATACGCCGAAGCCACGGCGGCGCCTTTACTCTATTATACCACTTTTTTACGGAATTGCAAGTCTTTTTTGACGATACCGGAGAAAAGCCGTATCCTGACGCATATAAAACAGTTTGACTGTAAATTTAACAAAATACTTGATTTAATTTTCCTTTTGTGCTATAATGTAAATGTATGAATATGGCTCGTATGTCTCAAAGGGGTATTTATGGACACAGAACTTATTGTAGGCGATTTTATGAAACGGGAAATAGGCGGCATCATTGTTGCCGACGAAAGCGAGAACATACTTTATTCCGATGAAAGATCCGGACTGTCCGATCATGCCCTGAAAAGATTCCTGCAGAGAGCTCCGCGGCTCTCGGGTCGGGAAAGAAAGACATGGGAGCTTACGGATTCGGATCTCGACAAGTATTTCAGGATCCTGTCCGTTGCGGAAGAATTTGAAGGGAAATTATACATCTGCCACTTTGTGAACGATGTGAGCGAGCTTGCAAATCTCTCGAAGAATATCTCCGAGTATTCAAAGAAGATCTCCGATTTTTCAGATTTCCAGTCAAAGATCCTGAAAGTCATCTCGAAACCGTATGACAGTTTCCTTCCCGCCCTCGCGGAGCTCTGCAGGAGCAGTGAAGCGGTGATACGAATGGAACACAAGTCTGAAAACAAGATGATCGCCACTATCTACGACGGTGAGACAAGGCGCGAGGTACATTCCCTCGGCGACGGAGATACATTCGCTTTCTCCATGAAACGCTTCGACAGGGTGGACGGCTACAGGTGCTTCATCTGTGAGTCCACCGCCGACAGAAGATACGCTGTGCTTCTCAAAGACACGGAAGGATTCAGCGAAGAGTATTTCAAGGATATCTCGGTCTATAACGTGATACGGCTCTACGTCGAGAACGGTATGCTCCGTGAGAAGATCATCTACGAGAGCCTGCACGACAAGCTGACGGGGCTGTACAACGCCTCAACATATTCGCAGATGGCGGAGGACGATTTTGGCCGTCCCGGTACTATTGCAGTATATATCGCGGGCGTAAGCGACCTTGAGTATATGAACGACCATTACGGTAATGAAGCCGGCGACGCGATCATCAAAAAGGCGGCCGAAAGCCTCAGACCGGAGCTCGGAGACAATATTCTCGGTTTCAGGATCGGCGGAGATAAATTCGTTATAGTTGCAAAGGATATCCCGGAAGAGGACGCGCGAAAGCTCGTTCAGGTCTGGAAGGACCGGCTGGCGCTGCTCAACAGCACCGACGGAAGATTCCGCTGTACGATCTCATGCGGAATGGCTTACGGGACGGGGGATTACGACACCGACAGGCTGCTTGAACAGGCTGATGTGGGAATGTATCGTGAAAAACGGAGGCTCAAGGAAGAGCTTATCAGAAAAGCGGCTGTGAGATAAGCCGCCTGAGGAGGAAAATAATGAAAGAACTGAAAATTGAGGCTACTATCGAGAACCTCTCTAAGGTTTTTAAGTTCCTGCAGGAGTCTCTCGATACCTGTGATGCGCCGTCGAAGGTGAAGCGGCAGATAAAGCTATGTGTCGAAGAGATCTACATGAACATAACACACTACGCATATAATCCTGAGACGGGCATGGCGAAGATAGGTGTTGATGTTATCGGCGGCGAAAATCAGGAAAGAGTGGTAATATCTTTTGTCGATGAGGGAAAACCTTATGATCCGCTTGCAAAGCAGGATCCCGATCTTGAACTCAGTCTTGACGACAGGCCTATCGGCGGTCTCGGTATATATCTTGTGAAGACTACTATGGACAGTGTCGCCTATGAACACAAGGACGGTCAGAATGTTCTGACGATCGAAAAAGACCTTGACAAAGAAAACAAATGAGCGGCATTAACTATAATTGACAAACAGGAGAAAAATACTATGAATTTTGTAAAAACAAACGAAGGAAATACCTTAACAGTTGAGCTTATCGGTGAAGTCGATTCCATGAACACGCCCGAGCTCGAAGAAAGACTTCTCAAGGAGATCGACGGGGTAAAAGAACTTATTTTCGATCTTAAAGGTCTTGAGTACATTTCTTCTGCGGGTCTCAGGGTGCTGCTCACTATGCAGAAGACTATGAAGTCCCAGGGCTCCATGGTCATAAAGAATACCAACGAGGAAGTTATGGAGATATTCAAGGTCACGGGCTTCGTAAGGCTTCTCAACCTTGTATGACCGATAACTGCCCGAAAGCGGTTCCGGCATTCTTTCTTATCTCTTAAATTTTCGGCAGGAGTATTCTTTTTATGAAGAAAACGTTCAAAGCCCGGTTTATGCTGGCTGGAGCGATCGTACTTACCGTTGTGATACTTGTTGCCGGGCTCGGCTTTTTCAGTCAGAGCCTGAATAATATCGTCGGCGGTAACATAAGGTCGTATCTCACGGAAAACGCGAAAGCTGCGGCAGCTCTTTTCAATACCAAGCTCAACGACCAGCTCGTCATGCTTGAATCTCAGGTGCGCTATCTCAAGGATATAGATGTTTCCGATTACAAGACTATGAAGGAAACTATCATGTCCACAAAGGGTATCGGCGCGTTTAAGAATATAGGCGTTGCCAACCTTACCGGCGCTACGATAAATTATAACGGAAAATCGTCCGGAAATATCCTTCTTACCGACTATTTCAAACGGGCAGTATCTGGATACGATGCTATATCCGAGGGCACCTATATAGATGAAGACGGTGACGAAGTGCTCGTGCTTGCAGTCCCGATACCCGATGACGGAGGCGTGAGCGGTGTTGTTTACGGAACATTCACCAAGGATATACTCAATTCCCTCATTGACACGGTGGACTTCACGGAGGGGGACGCGAGCTTTCTTCTCGACGCTGACGGGACTATTCTTGCAAGATCTTCCGGGTCGGATATAATCCCGGCGGATATCAGAAAATTCTCTGAGGTGACCGCGTTTGACTCGGCGGAGGATAAGAATTCAAAGAGCTTTACCGTCGGAAATAACAAGCTGTTTGCAATAAAAACACCGGTAGGGCTCCATGACTGGGATTATGTAACGGTCATGCCGTATTCCGCTATGACCGATATCACCTCTAAGATAGGATTCTCCGTTGTGAAACTGGTCCTGTCGGTGGCGGCCGCGTTTTTCATACTCTTCGGCTCGATCATCTATCTCTCAAAAGAGATCAGAGGTGTTACCGCGGAGAAGGAGCGCATGAGCGCCGAACTCAATGTCGCGACAAAGATCCAGGCGGATATGATGCCGTTTGATTTCCCGGAGCGCAAGGAGCTTGCGCTTTATGCCACCATGACTCCTGCAAAGGAAGTCGGCGGCGATTTCTATGACTTTTTCTTTATTGACGACGATCACCTTGCTATGGTAATGGCCGATGTTGCGGGAAAGGGAATGCCGGCGGCTCTTTTTATGGTCATAGCGAAGTCGGTGATACGCAATATCTGCATGGTAGGCGGAAGTCCCGGACATATACTTTCGATCGCTAACAATGTACTCTGCGAGAACAACCGTTCAAACCTCTTTGTTACCGTTTGGCTTGGGATACTCTCCATATCCTCAGGTGAGCTTATCTGTGCCAATGCGGGACACGAGTATCCGGCTCTCAAACGGAAAGACGGTAAGTTTGAACTGCTTGAGGAAGATAACTGTCCGCCTCTCGCGGCTATGGAAGATCTTGAGTTCGACGATATGGTGCTCATGTTGAATGAAGGAGACGCGCTTTTTCTTTACACCGACGGAGTTCCGGAGGCGAAAAACGCTGAAGGTGAGCGTTTCGGACTTGAAAAGATGATAGATGTTCTCAACGACAATATAGGAAATGACCTTGTAACGACTCTCTCGGTCATGAAAAAGGAAATAGATGACTTCAACGGTGACAAGGATCCCTTCGATGATGTCACGATGATGGGGCTGAAATATTTCGGCGGCGGTAATGCTTGATCCGGTGCGCTATCGCTTCCGGCGGCTTTCAAAAGTGAGAACTCATGCTTTTATATTCTGTGATCGATACAAAACGAACGAGGATTGAAAATGGAGAAGAAGAACGACAAACTGCTGTACAAATTCGCGCTTATCTTTTTTAACTTTACTGTAGTTACGCTGATAATAAGCGGGCTCATGACGTATGTCAGCCAGATGGATACATACAAGAAGATGTGCCGTGAAAACAGCCGTGCCCTCGGTTCTTACCTTTGCGGTCTTATGGAAGCCGAAGGCGAGACCATGATCGCGTACAAGGAATTCTTTATGGATCATTACCGCGATATGAAAATGCCTTATGATTTTACGGAATCAAGGACTGCACACGACGAATTTGTAAAGCTTTTCTCAGTGAAATATCCCGGAAAGACTTTTGGCATAGACATAACTCTCGATGAAGTTTCCGAAGATGTCCAGAAAGCTTATTTCAGGTACAAGCAGGAATACTGGGTGCTTACTTTCGAGCACGCGAGAGATGCTTTCGGGCTTCCTTACGTTTACTTCCTCGTTATGGGGGATCCGCGGGCAAGGATCGAGACGCTCGGCAGCGAAGCCGATCCTCAATTCAATGTATTCTATCTTATTGACGGGGAACGCACCGAAGAGACGATAGTTGATGAGAAAGGCAACAAGATCGGTACCGGAAATCTCTGGCTCGGCGATACATACTGGAACGAGCGCAGCGACCACCTTACCGAATGGCAGACATGGGAGACCGGCGAATGTCTCGACGAATACTATGAATGGAACAACGCCTGGGGGCACACTTACACCTACTATACTCCGCTTGTAATAAACGGGGTCAAGGTCGGTCTTATCTGCACGGACACGGAAGTTTCGGCGATAAACAACGCTATTCTTAAGAATGCCCTTGTGCAGATAGGCGGTATTGCGGCTATTCTTGTCGCGTGTATGCTCATAATGCTCTGGTTCATAAACCGCTTCTATATCAAGAAGATCCAGCACATCGAGGCGGGTATGCGAGAGTTTACGGAGAACAAGGATACGAAAGTTGCAGACCGGTTGGACGGTGAGATCAACTCGGACGATGAGATCGGCTCGCTCTCGGATCAGACGGTGAGCATGATGCGGGAGGTTGACAGGTACATCAAGGAGATCACCGATATGACATCGGAGAGGGAGCGTTTCAGCGCGGAGCTCGGTATTGCCACTAAGATACAGAAGGACATGATGCCGACAGATTTCCCCAAGCGCAACGATCTTGATATGTACGCGATAATGTCACCTGCAAAAGAGGTCGGCGGCGATTTCTATGACTTCTTCTTTATAGACTCTAACCACCTCGGTCTTGTTATGGCAGACGTTTCCGGAAAGGGCGTTCCTGCGGCTCTGTTCATGGTAATTGCTAAAACGCTTATTTCCAATCGTGCGATCATGGGCGGGTCACCGGCGCGTGTTCTCGAAGATATCAACTTCCGGCTTTGTGAGAGCAACGAATCGGGAATGTTCATTACTGCGTGGTTCGGCATTCTCACACTTTCCACCGGTCAGCTTATTTCCGCTAATGCGGGGCACGAATATCCTGCTATCAGGCACAAGGACGGCAAGTATGAGCTTCTTATCTCGGAGCACTGTCCGCCTCTTGCCGCAATGGAAGATATCGAGTACGAGGACGAGACTATCACGCTTGAGCCCGGAGACAGCCTGTTCCTCTACACCGACGGTGTTCCCGAGGCAAAGAACGCCCTCGGCAAGCACCTCGGCACTTCTCAGATGCTTGAGATACTTAATGCTGCACCCGATCTCGCACCTTACGAACTCCTCACCGGTCTTAAAGACCTCATCAGTGACTTCGCAAAAGGCACCGACACTTTTGATGACATCACTATGATGTGCGTTCACTATCTCGGCAAACAGTGATCGGCGCGCTTGCGGGGCTCTGCCCCCCTTTTGCCCTACGCGGGCAGCGGTACGGCGCTTACGCGCTTTACTCTCCCGAGTGGGGCCAGCTTACGCAGCTGGACCGCGGCAGGGCAAGCCCTGCACCCGTAGCTGCCGCGACTTACCCGTCAGTTATCATAAAAGCATATAAAAACAGCAGACTCGTCACTTTCGGGTCTGCTGGTTTTGTATGTTGTGCAGAAACTGTCCCGCTCAGCGCGGCAGCTGCAAAAGTTTTTTTGGAAAGAGAGAGGGGTCGAGGGGAGAGAGAAAAGCCTTTTTTTACAAAAAAAGGTTTTCTCTCTCCCCCGCGGGGCGTGGGGCAGAGCC
>JAGBMA010000201.1 GCA_017635095.1 Ruminiclostridium sp.
AAGAGAAAATGAGATAGCTGCGTCGGATACAAGGAAAGCCGACGAAGCCGGGCTGGCGCCCGGTTAGGAGGTTTGACGCAGTAGACGGCGTGGCTAGCTCTTTTTCTCTCAAATTGGGTTTTTAGAGGTTCCCAATAGTTTATGATCAATTTACCACGGCTGAACTGTTCCTACGATCTCGGAAAGCGAACCGATATTGTTCCTCTCCATGTATTTTTCAAGCCCGTCGATGACTTTGAGCGGAGAGTATGGGTCGGTGAATATAGCCGTTCCCATCTGAACAGCCTTAGCGCCCGCCATCATCATCTCAACCGCGTCTTCCCATGTGGTTATACCGCCCATGCCCACAACGTCGATATTCACGGCATTGGCTACCTGCCATACCATTCGTACAGCCACCGGGAATATAGCGGGTCCGGAAAAACCGCCCACGTTATTGTGCAGTACGGGTCTTCGGGTATTAATATCTATTCTCATGCCGAGCAGAGTGTTTATGAGCGAGATGCAGTCCGCGCCCTCTGCCTCAACAGCTTTCGCTATCTCCGTAACGCTTGTGACATTCGGTGTGAGTTTTACCATGACAGGCTTTTTTGTCGCAGCTCTCACAGCTTTCGTTACAGAAGCTGCGCCGTCACAGGTCGTACCCCATGTTGCACCGCCCTGCTTTACGTTGGGACAGGATATATTCAGCTCGATCATATCAACATCTGTAGCATCGAGCTTTTCCGCGGCTTCCCTGTAATCGTCGATCGTTGCGCCGGCAAGATTGGCGATGATAACGTTCCCGTTTTTCTTAAGCTCCGGAAGATATTTGCCGATGAACACATCTACTCCCGGGTTCTGAAGACCGACGGAATTGAGCATACCGGCGGTCGTTTCCGCTATACGGGGCGGGAGATTGCCGGCTTTTTCGCATATCGTTGTTCCCTTGCAGGAAATACCGCCGAGCCTGTTCAGCGGATAAAGCGGTGTGTAATCCTCACCGAAACCGTAAGTTCCGGACGCGGCGATCACCGGATTCGGGAATGTCACACCCGCTACTTTTACCGAAAGATCTCTGCTCAAAACAGCACCTCCTCTGCATTGAATACCGGACCGTCCTTGCAGACGCGCAGAAGCTTCTCTTCCCCGCCGCGTCTTATCCTTGCGACACAGCCCACACAAGCTCCTACTCCGCAGCCCATGCGTTCTTCAAGAGATACTTCGCAGAATACACCGTACCTATGGGTAAGTTCAGCCACCGCACCGAGCATTCTCAGCGGTCCGCAGGCAAATACTGCACCAACATCGCCTTTATCGAGCTCACGGGTGAGCGGGGCGGTAACGATGCCTTTTTCGCCTACACTGCCGTCATCCGTGCAAATTTGCACGCTGTCACAGACAGTTCTGAACTCGTCGGCAAGAATGATGTTCCCGTAGCTCCTGAATCCGAGCACGGCGGTAACTTTACTGCAGTTCTTCGCCGTTTCGAGCATAGGAGGAACACCGATCCCGCCGCCCACAACGATGACTCTCTTGTCTGCGGGGGCGGACTGCACGGAAAACCCGTTTCCGAGCGGTGCTATCATGTCGATCATATCGCCCTCATTGAGACGGGCTATCGCCTCTGTGCCGTGACCTTTAATGACGAACACGAAACGTATCGTTCCCTCTTCTCTGTCGATGCCGCATATAGATATCGGTCTGCGGAGAGTGAACCCGGGGGCGAGAATATGCACGAACTGACCGCATCGGGCAAGTTCAGCCACCTCCGGACAACGGACCGTGAACGAGTATATGTTCTCCGCGAGCGTTTTCTTGCCCACGATCTTATATTCCGAACATTTGTAGGACATAAGCTTTCCTCTCAGTCTTCAATAATTTCTTTCTTCCTGTTTTCCTGCATATTGTCGCGCTCTGTGTCGCTTATCGCTTCGAGCCTCATCTTCGTCAGTATTATAACGCATATCATTATTACCGGCATTATCACGAGCTGCATGGAAAACCCCACATTCGCCATTCTTATCGCAGCACCGTGAAGATAGCATATCTCACTTATGAACAGTATCATAAGAAGCCGCACGCATGATACACCCGTGTCAATTATATTACAGTATTTTGCGGCATTGTTCTGCGTTATGCAAAGCTTTTCCGGTATTTTTTTATTGCGGAAGATAAGAACGAACGACACGGCAAATACCGCCAATCCGAGAACTGCCCATATAATGAGCGGCTTCCAGTCGAACATGGACATATCCGCGTCAGTGCGGTTAAGGCTTTTGAGCCGTTCTATATCGAGGGCGCAGGCATATATGATATATGCAAGATAGACGAGCCCGGCCACGGAGGCAAGATCAACAACTATCTGGGCTGCCGAATAGCGCCGTCTGAATGTTATTTCGCCGACTTTCATAGGATCTCCTTACAGGAACTAATCATATCTTTGTGATGTCAACCATTTCCACATCGTCGATGCTCTTTTTCATCTCGATACACTTCACAAGCGCTTCCGCAGTATCGACGGAGGTAAGACACGCGATAGAGCGCTCCACTGCCTTCCGGCGCATCTTCACGCTGTCACGCGCCGGAGATCGTCCGGTCTCCGATGTGGAGATGACATAGTTGATATCTCCGCTTTCGAGGAGCGACATTATGTTCGGTTCCTGCTTCTCACTTACGCGGTAGGTGAAGTTCGTAGCTATCATGTTGCGGATAAGGGTCGATGCGGTACCGCTTGTCGCATAGATATCGAAACCGAGCTGCTCAAAACGGCTCGCTATCTCGATTATCTCGGGCTTATCCTGATTTCTTACAGAGAAAAGGACTCCGCCCTTATCGTACATCTTGAATCCTGCAGCGATAAGTCCCTTGAAGAGAGCCGCTTCAAAGCTGTGCGCGATACCGAGACATTCGCCGGTGGACTTCATCTCCGGTCCGAGCTGAGTATCAACATCATGGAGCTTCTCGAAGCTGAATACCGGGACTTTTACCGCAACATAGTCTCCCACCGGGTAAAGACCTGTTGGAAGACCCTGTTCTTTAAGCGAATGACCCATCATTATCTTAGTAGCGATATCCACCATCTGCACACCGGTAACTTTGGAAATGTACGGTACAGTACGCGACGAACGCGGGTTGACTTCTATAACATACACCTCGTTGTTGTAAACGACGTACTGAATATTGACAAGACCGATAACGTTGAGAGCTTTTGCAAGCCGCTCCGTGTATGCCACGATAACGCGCTTCACGCGGTCGGTGAGGGTCTGAGCGGGATAGACGGATATGCTGTCGCCGGAATGGACGCCGGCACGTTCGATATGCTCCATGATACCAGGTATCAGGAAATCTGTGCCGTCGCATATCGCATCGACTTCGACTTCCGTACCCATAAGGTACTTGTCTATAAGCACAGGGTTTTCCAGCTTATGCGATGTGATTATCTGCATATACTCCGTAACATCGCTGTCGCAGTGCGCTATTATCATGTTCTGACCGCCGAGTACATACGACGGACGCAGCAGCACGGGATAACCGAGCTGATTTGCGGAAGCGAGAGCTTCCTCGGTGGTGAACACGGTATGCCCCTTCGGACGCGGGATACCGCACTTTTCAAGAAGCTCGTCGAAAAGCTCTCTGTCCTCTGCCGCATCTATGCTTTCGGCAGACGTACCGAGGATATGCGCACCGATGTCCTGAAGATGCTTTGTAAGCTTTATTGCAGTCTGCCCGCCGAACTGCACCACAACTCCGTCCGGCTTTTCCGTGGCGATCAGCGAATCAACGTCCTCAAAGGTAAGCGGGTCGAAGTAGAGCCTGTCGCCGGTATCAAAGTCGGTGGAGACTGTTTCGGGGTTGTTGTTGCAAATAACAGTCTCATACCCCATTTCTTTCAGTGCCCATACACAGTGTACCGAGCAGTAATCGAACTCGATACCCTGACCTATGCGTATAGGACCCGAGCCGAAAACGATAACTTTCTTTCTGCCGGTGGAGTGCTCTTTTATGAACTCCTCGGCCTCGTTCTCATCGTCGTAGGTGCTGTAGAAATAAGGCGTTTCGGCCGCAAATTCCGCAGCACAGGTATCTACCATCTTATAGACTGCATGACGGCGCTTAATGCCGCATTCGTCTATGAGCTGGCAGGAGATCTTTTCTATGGACTTGTCGAGGTAGCAATACTTCTTGGCGGTATCGTACTTTTCCTGGGTAAGTTTACCGTCGGCAAGCCATTTTTCCAGATCGACAAGGTTTTTGAGTTTGCAGATGAACCATTTGTCGATCTTTGTTATGTCGTGTATAGTATTCACGTCTATGCCGCGCTTGAGTGCCTCGAAGACACAGAATGAGCGGTCTGTGTCGATATCGTACAGCTTCTGACCCACCTCCGCGTCGGTAAGCTTCTCGAAATCCGGCTTGGTCATCGTGTCAAGACCCAGCTCAATAGAGCGCACAGCCTTCATCATTGCAGCCTCAAAGCTCGTCCCTATCGCCATGATCTCACCGGTAGCCTTCATCTGAGTACCGAGGGTCTTCTTTGCATAAACGAACTTGTCGAAGGGCCATTTCGGGAACTTAACAACGATATAGTCAAGCGCAGGCTCGAAGCAGGCATATGTCTTTCCTGTGACCTGATTTACGATCTCGTCGAGGGAATAGCCGATCGCTATTCTTGTTGCAACTTTTGCTATCGGATAGCCCGTAGCCTTTGACGCAAGAGCCGAAGAACGTGAAACACGGGGGTTTACCTCTATTACCGCATACTCGAAAGTAGTGGGATTGAGCGCGAACTGACAGTTGCAGCCGCCCTCGACTTTAAGCGCCTGTATTATGTTAAGAGCCGCGGTACGGAGCATCTGGTACTCCTTATCCGCAAGGGTGACTGCCGGAGCGACAACTATGCTGTCTCCGGTATGAACGCCGACGGGATCGAAGTTCTCCATTGAACATACGGTAATTACGTTTCCCTTTGCGTCGCGGATCACCTCGAACTCGATCTCTTTCCAGCCGGAAATACACTTCTCAACAAGTATCTGATGTATCGGAGAAAGACGAAGTCCGTTGGTCGCTATCTCATGCAGCTCGTCGCGGTCATTCGCGATACCGCCGCCCGTGCCGCCGAGAGTGAATGCGGGGCGGACGATGACGGGATAGCCGATGATGTTGTCTGCGAAATCAAGCGCGTCTTCGAGTGTTTCGACTACCTTTGACGGGATCACCGGTTCGCCTATCGCTTCCATGGTATCCTTGAAAGCCTGTCTGTCTTCGGCTTTATGGATAGTCTCGGGAACTGCGCCGAGAAGCTTCACATTGTTCTCCGCAAGGAATCCGGATTCGGCAAGCTGCATCGAAAGAGTGAGTCCGGTCTGTCCGCCGAGAGTGGAAAGAATGCTGTCCGGCTTTTCGATCTTGATGATACGCTTGACGCAGTCGAGGGTGAGCGGCTCGATGTAGATATGATCCGCCATGTGCTTGTCCGTCATTATGGTCGCAGGGTTGGAATTCACAAGCACGACTTCGAGACCCTCCTGTTTGAGGGCACGGCAAGCCTGGGCTCCCGCGTAGTCAAACTCGGCAGCCTGTCCGATAACTATGGGTCCCGAACCTATAACAAGAACTTTCTTTATATCACTGCGTAACGGCATTACTTACCACTCCTTTCTTTCTCCATGAGTTCAATGAATTCATCGAAAAGATAGGCGGTGTCATGCGGTCCGCCGCAGGCTTCCGGGTGGAACTGCACCGTAAACGCGGGAGCGTTAGTATATCTTACGCCCTCGCAGGTCTTGTCGTTGGCGTTTATATGGCTTAGCTTTCCGGCAGCTTCGGGAATGCTGTCCGCTACGACTGCATAACCGTGATTCTGCGATGTGATAAACGTCCTGTCGAGCTCAAGATCGGTCACGGGCTGGTTTCCGCCGCGATGACCGTATTTCATTTTCACTGTCTTTGCCCCGTTTGCAAGAGCGAGAAGCTGATGACCGAGACAGATGCCGAATGTGGGGATCTGCTCAGGGATAAGCGCACGGAGCGTTGCTATGGATATGATATTGTCAGCGGGGTCTCCGGGTCCGTTTGAGAGCATGATCCCGTCGGGTCTGTATTCCTTTATCTCGTCCGGTCTCACGTCATGAGGAAATACCTTTACGTCACAGCCGCGTTTAAGCAGCTCACGGCGGATATTATGCTTATATCCGTAATCAATGAGCGCTACCCTGTATTTTGCAGATTCCGCCTTGTACTCCTCGGCGGTCTTCACGCTTACTTTCGGAACTACGTTTCCTACGGTGTACGCGCGTATTTTTTCAAGACACTTGTCCTTGTCAAAACCGGGATCGTTGGTGATCATGCCGTTCATGACTCCGCTTTCACGGATAATGCGTGTAAGACGGCGGGTGTCGATATCATACAGACCGATGATGCCGTATTTTTTCAGGAAGCTGTCAATGTTGTCCTCGCATCTGAAATTGGACGGCTCCTCACAGTATTCGCGGACTATATATCCGCTGACGACACTGCCGCCGGACTCGTAGTCCTCGCTGTTCACGCCGTAGTTTCCGATGAGCGGGAACGTCTGGGTCACTATCTGGCCGCAGTAGCTCGGGTCGGTGAGCGTTTCCTGATAGCCCACCATTGCAGTAGTAAAGACGATCTCGCCGATGACCGAGCCTTCAGCACCGAATGACTTTCCCTCAAACACGGTGCCGTCAGCGAGAATGAGGTATGCTTTCTTGTAGTCTGTAAGCAATGTTATGACCTCCTGTTATATTCTACACATCTTATCTATTGAATCATGCTTTCTTTCTCGGAGTTCTCGGCTTCGGGAGCTTTATCTCGCCCACATATCCCATTATCTCGTCTCTCATACGCACCGCTTCTCTGTAAGCTGCACCGGCATAGTCCGTCTCATCGCAGCCTTCCTTCTTGTATGCGCACATTATGCCGCGGGAGCTGTTGACGATACCGCCGAGTCCGTTCTTATCGAAGGCTGCGGAGATATCCTCGGCGGAAGCTCCCTGTGCACCGTAACCGGGTATGAGGAAGAACAGCTTCGGGAACTTCTTTCTGAGCTCCGCGATCTGCTCCGGGTATGTTGCTCCTGCAACGATACCGACGCCGCAGTAGCCATACTTGCCGGTGAGCTCCTTGCCCCAGATCGTTGACATCTTTGCCATCTGCTCATATACGGGAACGCCGTTGATCTTCTTGTCCTGAAGTTCTCCGGAAGAAGGATTCGAGGTCTTCGCAAGAACGAAGATGCCCTTGTCATATGTATTGCAGATATCCACGAGAGGCTTAATGCCGTCTGTGCCGAGATAGCCGTTCACTGTGAGCGCGTCTCCGAGGAAAGGCTCGTATTCCTCCGAACCCACCTTGACCTTGCCGAGATGTGCTGCCGCGTAAGCTTCCATTGTCGAGCCGATGTCGTTGCGCTTTCCGTCCGTGATAACGAACATACCCTTTGAGCGTGCATACTCCTGGGTCTTGTAAAGCGTCTTCATGCCCTGATATCCGTACATCTCATAGTACGCTGCCTGGGGTTTTACTGCAGGAACGATACCGCAGAGCGCGTCAATAAGCCCCTTGTTGTATTCGAGTATAGCCTTCGCAGCTCCTTTGAGCGTTTCGCCGTGTTTCTCAAAAGCCTTGCACTTGATGAAATCGGGTACATAGTCGAGCTTAGGGTCAAGTCCCGCCACCGTGGGGTTCTGTTTTGCTGCAATAGCCTCCATAAGTCTGTCGAGTGACATTTCGTTATCCTCCGTTTATTCGTAATCATCTTCGTAAACGACATTTCCGTTCACGATAGTATATTTCGTCTTTCCTTTGAACATCATGCCCTTGAAGCAGGTGTTCTTTGATTTTGAATGCAGTTTCTCCGGGATCACTGTCCATTCCTTGTTCAGATCAACGACCGCAAGGTCTGCAACAGCGCCCGCTTCTATAATACCGCCCTCGATACCGAGTATGACTCTCGGCGTCTCACACATCATGCGTACAATACGCATGAGCGGCATAAGTCCCGTGTGATAGAACTTCGTAAGTGTTGCCGCAAGTGAAGTCTCAAGCCCTACGACACCATTGGGAGCTTTGAGGAAATCCGCCTTTTCTTCCGCGGTATGCGGCGCGTGGTCGGTGACGATGCAGTCTATAGTACCGTCGATAACGGCGGAAGTTATCGCCTTTACGTCTTCCTCTGTCCTTAACGGCGGGTTCATTCTGTAATCCGCGTCACGGGTGAGAAGCCTGTCTTCCGTCAGTGTGAAGTAATGGGGCGCAGTTTCGCTCGTAACCATTACGCCGCGCTTTGTGGCAAATCTTAGGAGTTCCACAACTTCTTTCGTTGAAACATGGGCAATATGGATCGGAACTTCGAGATCGTTCGCGAGCTGGATCTCTCTTCCGGTGATTATGTTCTCGCTTGTACGGCTCATGCCCTTTACACCGAGCTCCATTGATACGATACCGGCATTGATTATACCGCCGCGTATAATATCGAGATCTTCGCAGTGCGATATAACACGAAGTCCCGCATAATGCGCGTCGATCATTGCTTTCCCCATGGTGTGGGCGTTCTTAACGGGCTTGCCGTCGTCGGATACAGCGACCGCACCGGCTTCCTTCAATGCCTTGAAATCGCAGAGTTCTTCGCCTTTGAGCCCCTTTGTAATGCAGCCCACCGGATATACCTTGATCTTGGCGTTCTTAGCCTTATCAATGATATACTTTATGACTTCGGGACTGTCCGCAGTGGGATCTGTATTCGGCATACAAGCCACAGCAGTCACACCGCCGGCTGCGGCAGCTTCGGAGCCGGTGATGATATCTTCTTTATGTGTCTGTCCGGGATCACGGAAATGAACGTGCATATCGCAGATGCCGGGGATTATTGTGAGACCTTTGCATTCGATCACCTTGTCCGCCTTGCTCCTGATATTTTTCCCGACTTTGACGATAACATTGTCCTCGATAAGGATATCAAGATCGTCTTCAAGCTTGTTAAAGCTGCTTACAACATGACCATGCTTCAGTAAAAGTTTCATAATCTGCTCCATTCAAGTTAAATTATACGAGCCTGAGCCCACATACCCTATCATATTATTATACTATATTACGACAGATTTTTCAACAGCAAATCCGTCAATATAATTATTTCGTTATTTTGCACAAAACATACAACTGCATAAAAAAACGAGTGAATAAGATCACTCGTTAATATTTATTGGGATAATTCATAAGCACGCCTTGTGCAGGCTGCACAAGCCGCGTTAACATCATCTGTAAGCTTGCCCTCGTAAAGCTTGTCAAGTCCGGCGATAGTTGTTCCGCCGGGAGAAGATACCTGCTTTATAAGCTGATCGACCGTCATTCCCGAACCGGTGAGCATCTCTGCCGAGCCCTTGAGTGTAGCGGCAAAAAGCCTGAGAGCAGCGCCGCCGTCAATACCGTTAGCCTCGGCGTAGTCAACAAACCCTTTTGCGAAAAGATATATGAATGCGGGAGAACTTCCGTTGATGCAGATGATCTCCTTCATCTTGTTTATCGGGATAGTCTCCACTATACCGCAGCTGCCTATGACCGACTTTGCAAAAGCGAACTCTTCTTCTGACGTCTTCTCGTCTGTAGAAACGGCGCTTGCGCCCATACCGAGCATCATGGGCGTGTTCGGCATTACAAGCACAACTTTCGCGTCGGGAATTGTGCGGCTTCTGATGAATGTTTCCGAAATACCGGCACAAATGGAAATGAACACGGTATCCTTCGTAACGGACGGTCTGAGTGCGTCAAGCACATCTCCGAGAACCTGCGGCTTTACCGCAAGCAGGACGTACTTGCACACGGAAACGAGCTCGGCTTCACTTTTACACGGTTTTGCAGGAACCGCCGCGAGCTTATCCGGATCCTTGTCGTAAGCATACACATCTGCATCAAGAGAACCTTTCGCGATCCCCTTCATTATCGCAGAGCCCATGTTGCCTGCACCTAAAAAGCCTAATTTTACCATTTATGCCTCACTACCTTGATCTTTGATTTTTTTATTTCCGGGAAGATTAGGGAATATTTTCCTGTAAGCTGCAAGTATGGGGAATGTCACTATAAGAAGTATGATGCAGTCTACCGGACACTGGATCGCGTTTTTTACAAGACGCAGAGGATATCCTGCGACCATCGAATCAACGGTCAGATACCCGGAAATTACCATTGCCAGGGGCGTCATTATCAGGTTGCACACAATAACCACGACCACTTTTGACACAATGACCCTGACGGACTTACTGAATTCACCTGTATGAGTCCGGCTGATCCTGATGATGAATGTAAAAAGCACACCGTAGAAGAAACCGAGAAAGACAGCCGCGACAATAAGGATAGGATCGGAAAGAGCTGTCGCGATCTTGAGCATATTCTTGTCATCGGTCACAAGACCGGAAAAGTGCGATGTAATGAAAAACATCGCCACACCGAATACTGCTCCGCACAGAATACCTACCCCGTCAGCGATCAGGATATCGCGCAGCATTGTACGGCTCGTACTTTTTTCGGCGTTCGGGTCGTTTACACTCAAAGGTTTGATGCCATACAGGAATATCCCGTATATCATCGCCCCGATAGCTTCAACAAGTGTAAAAAGCGGACTGAAGCCACCGTCCGGCTTTATCATGAAACCGATTATATCGGTGATCGCCCCTGCAAGAAATGCAACAGTCGGACCATAAAGCATACCTATTGTCGCGAGCGCAAGATACGCAAAAGTTATCTTGAGATCGTTCGTGATGTTTATGGAAAACATTTTCAGAACAAGATCAAGAGCAATGAGGACGCCCGTGACTGTGATGCAGCGTATTGATTTAAGTTCAAACGCTGATTTACCGAACTTCTCAAAAAAAGACATATACAGCCTCCTTCACTGAAAGAAACTATACATAGAAGGATAAGCCATATTATCCGATTATGTACAGCGAGATGCGAAGACCGAACCGCAAGCCCGTCAGCTTTTCGTCGCAGTGCCAACTCTCCGTACACAGCGCACTTCACGCACGGTCTTCTACTCTGTAATTATGGATCTACTCTACTTTATTTTGCAGCCGCAGTTTGCACAGAAACCGAAGCTTCCGTCATTTACCGTCCCACAGGACGGGCAGACTATGTTTCCGTAAGCCGAAGCTGCTGTATCCTGAACCGGAGCCGGATTCTGAACAGGTTCAGCCGGGCGGATATTCTCTTCGGCCGGTCTGCGGTTCACCGGCATGGCATTGCGGAAGTTCTCAACGCTCAGGAGATCGGCGATACGTCTTGTGTTCTGTGCGGTTTCTGATGTCTTGTCGATAAGTTCACCGAATCCGTAAAGAAAGAACGAACCGATCCAGCTTGCAAGAAACCCGACACACCATATCAGAAGCCCGAGAAGAATCGCGGCGCCTCTGCCGGCGAGAGGGCTTCGTACAGCATTGTACCCGGCAAAACTTATGTCTCCGGAAAGCATTACCGCAAGCCCGAAGACTATGACGCCGACAAGTTCTATCGCAAACATCACTACCGCAAGGGTCTTGATCTTTTTCCCTATATTCTTGAACATTTTATATAGCTATATCGTTAGCGATCTTATAAAGATCCTTCGGGAATTCCTTCTTCATGCTGAGAGCTTCCTGGATATCGACATCAACGACTTCACCATGCTGAAGACCTACGACTCTGTTGCCTATTCCCTTTTCAAGAAGCTCTACGGCGTAGTAGCCCATTCTGCTCGCTTCAACTCTGTCGCGGAGAGTGGGAGCTCCGCCTCTCTGGACATGACCGAGGATAGTCGCGCGGCAGTCTATCTTTGTAGCTTCCTGTATTTCCTCGGCGATCTTCTGGGAATTGCCTACGCCTTCGGAAACAACTATGATGAAGTGGTTCTTGCCGATCTTTTGGGACTCTTCGATCTTCTTGATGACATCGTTCAGGTCATAGGGCATCTCTGTTGTAATGATAGCCGTAGCGCCGCAGGCAATACCTGTGTTAAGAGCTATGTAACCTGCACGTCTGCCCATAACTTCAACCACAGAGCAGCGATCATGGGAGCAGGCAGTATCTATAAGCTTGTCGATAAGCTCCATAGCTGTATTCATGGCCGTATCGTAACCGATCGTGTACTCGGTCATCGCTATATCGTTATCTATGGTACCCGGGAGTCCTATGCAAGGAATACCTGAGGCGGAAAGATCGGCCGCACCTCTGAAAGAGCCGTCACCGCCGATAACTACTATTCCGTCGATACCGTTTTCGATGCAGGTCTGTTTTGCCTTCTCAACGCCTGCCTTTTCCTTGAATTCAAGGCATCTTGCGGTATAAAGCACAGTACCGCCGCGCTGTATGATATCGGAAACGCTTGTTGCGTCGAGAGGACGGATATCACCGTTGATAAGTCCGTTATAACCTCTGTAGATACCGACAACTTCCATACCCTTCTGCAGAGCGGATCTTACGACAGCTCTTACCGCAGCATTCATTCCGGGCGCGTCTCCGCCGCTTGTTAAAACTCCTATTTTCTTCATCATCCAATTCCTCCGTTTAAAGATAAGAATGCATAAAGCACCTTACATACATAAAAATATTTTACAACAATAAACCCGAATCGTCAAGTTCTTTTTTGGTCAAAAGCCTTTATTTTAAAAAATATGACTTTTTTCACAAAAAAGTGACGATCCGGTTCTGATATTTTATCAATTTATCAGATATAATGTAAATCTATTCCTGTTCCTGCGGTTTACTTGCCCTTATTTCCTCAGCCAGCTTCGCTATTCGCTCGAATCTGTGATTGACACCGCTGCGGGAGATGTTCGGTTCAACAAGCTTTCCGAGGTCGCGAAGCGACATATCCGGATTTTCCAGCCGCAGCCCCGCGATCTCGCGAAGATCGTCGGAAAGCTGTTCACTGTCAAGGTTTTCGATAACGAGCCTGATATCATCGAGCTGTTTTGCCGATGCGCGGACAGTTCTGTCGATGTTCGCGGTCTCACAGTTCACGGAACGGTTGATATTGCTCCGTACCTCTTTCATGATCTTGATGTTCATGATCTCCATAGCGCTCTGAACAGCGCCCATGAATGTAAGGATATCGGAGATGTTCTCGCTGTTCTTACTGTACAGGAAATATGAAGCTCCTCGGTGTGACAGGTTAATCTGCATTCCCTGTTCGGTTATGAGACGTAGAAGCGATTCGCATTTTTCCCGGTCTCCGACAGAAAGCTCCAGATGATATCCCGCTTTCTGGACGTGCACACTCCCGCTTGCAACGAACAGACCGCGCATAAACATTCCGACTTCCGCGTCACTTCCGCCTATAAGATCGTTTACTATCCCGTTCTCAAAGTAGCCATACCTCACAGGAAGGAGCCTGTCTTTAGGAGCGGTCAGGTAACTTGTACCGGTGCTTATCTTACTGACGCGGACTTCTATACTATTTTTCGGGAATATCCGCCTGATATAGCCTGCAACAGCCTTGTCCCGTGTAACAAGATATGGGTCTGCGCCCTTGAATCCGAACATGAGACCGTATCTCAGAACATCTCTTAAATTATCGGGAACATCACAGCCGCAAAGTTCCCGCTTGACATCATTCGTAAAAGACATATCCGCACCGATGTTCATATCTGCGCACAAAAGGAACGCTATTTCTGCGAATCCCTGTGCATACTATGAACATTATATCCCTTATCCGCCAGAAATTTGTTTGTAAGCTCCGCGAAAGTAACGCTTCTGTGTCTTCCGCCGGTACAGCCGAATGCAATAACGAGCTGGCTCTTACCTTCTGCAATATACTGGGGCACAAGAAATTCAAGCATATCGAAAAGCTTGTCCCTGAATTTTTCGGAAAGCTCCGAGCCCATAACATAATCCCTTACGTCCTCGTCCTCACCGGTCTTGTGCTTCAGTTCCGCCACATAGAACGGGTTCGGCAGGAACCTCACATCAAATACAAGATCCGCTTCGTCCGGTATCCCGTACTTGTAGCCAAAGGACATACAGCTTATCATCATGCTGTCCGAAACGTTCCCAAGGAACATCTTCAGCATATTCTCCTTGAATTTCGCGGTGGTAGTAAATGTCGAGTCGATGCAGTAATCCGACTTCTCCCGTATGGGCATCAGTATCTCGAATTCTTCATCTATCGCTTTATCGAGGTCACCGCCGGATATGTCATAAAGCGGGTGCTTGCGCCTTGTTTCCTTGTATCTTCGCCGGATAACGTCCTTGTCCGCGTAAATGAACAGTATCTTCACGTTCATTCCCGCATTGCGCATCTCCAGCACGTTTTCCCAGAATTGCAGGAAAAGCTCGCCGCCGCGTATATCCACGACTATCGCTACTTTGCTTATATTCGTGTTGTCCCCGCAAAGCTCTGCAAACTTGGGTATGAGCTGAGGGGGCATATTGTCGATACAAAAATATCCTATGTCCTCAAGCACATTAGCCGCACTTGACTTTCCCGAACCGGAAACTCCGGTAACTATAATAAATTCCATTTGTTCTCCGTTTATTCAACTTTCAGGATCTCGGTCTCAAGCATGACTCCCGAGTCCGCATACACCTTTTTTCGGATCTCCTCAACGAGCCGTTCCACATCGGCCGCAGTTGCGCCGCCTTTGTTTATCACAAATCCGCTGTGTTTCTCGCTTACCTGCGCACCACCGACGGTGAAGCCTTTAAGACCGCTGTCCTCAATGAGTTTTGCTGCAAAATGACCTTCGGGACGCTTGAAAGTACTGCCGGCGCTCGGATATTCAAGGGGCTGCTTGTCGCGCCGCTTCTGCATAGTCTCGGCCATTTTCGCTGCGATCTCGTCTTTGTTCCCCTCGCACAGACCGAAGCATACGGAAAGAATGACCTTATCCGAGCCGCAGAATACGCTGTGACGGTATGAAAGCTTCATATCCGCATTCTCCATACGCTTTACGGTGCCGTCGCTGTCGAGATAATCACAGTACAGCACAACATCTTTCATTTCCCCGCCGTAAGCGCCGGCATTCATATAAAGCGCACCGCCTGCGGTACCGGGGATACCGTAAGCAAATTCGAGCCCGCAGAGTCCCTCGTTCTTTGCAGCGCCGCATATCTTCGAGAGCGGAGCGCCGGAATCACATATCAGATGTGTTCCCTCGCGTTTAATGCCGGAATGATCGCTCCCGATGATAATAACAACGCCCCGTAATCCGTTGTCGGAAATCAGTACGTTGGTGCATTTCCCGAAGACGTAGTACTTAATGCCCGCGGTTTTGCAGCAGGATATAAGCTCCGTTATGCACTCCGAACTGTTCGGCATGACAACCGCATCGCACACGCCGCCGATATTGAACGACGTGTATTTTGCAATATTCTCATCAAACAGTATCTTTGCACCGTATTTTTCAGCAATGCCGGCGATCTTTCCGTAATCCAAGACAGTTCCCTCCGCAGTGATCGTTATGCTCTGCGCACGTTATCGTTATAAAGTATATAAAGAAGCAGCGCCGATTATTCCTGCATCATTGCCGAGTTTGCAGATATCGAGCTTTGTGGAGCTTTCGGGATCAACGCAGTAGCACTCCTCCGCGATGTACTCTATAAGCGGATCGGTAAGGTTGCTGCCCTCTTTGCAGATACCGCCGCCGATAAGGAGCAGTTCCGGCTGGAATATATTGACCATGTTTGTGAGTCCGCAGCCGAGATAGTTTATATAGGTATCAACTACGTCTGTTGCAGTCTTGTCACCTGCACGGAAGCCATCGAATGCGGTCTTTCCGTCAACGTTCCCGATGTCGCCGCCTGTGATCTCCCACATTTTGGTATTCTTGTCCTTTTCCATAGCTTCCTTTGTGAAGTTTATGAGTGCAGTCGCGGAGGAATATGCCTCGAAACAGCCCTTTCTTCCGCATGAGCAGGGCCTTCCGTTGTACTCGATAACGGTATGGCCTACTTCGCCGCCGCAGAAGTTGAAACCGGTGTAGATCTTGCCGTCAATGATTATACCGCCGCCGACACCTGTGCCGAGGGTGATTACAACAACGTTCTTATAACCCTTTCCGGCGCCGTTCACTACTTCACCGAATGCTGCCGCATTCGCGTCGTTTTCCACGAAAACGTGTGTCCCAAGCTTATCGCTCAGAATCTTTCCGAGGGGAAAGTTCCTGAATCCGAGATTGTTGGAATAAAGCACTACTCCGGTGTTCCTGTTGGCAACGCCCGGTGTGCCTATACCGACACTGTTCACATCGGACACCGAGATGCCAGCTGCTTCACAGGCCTGCTTTACGCCTTCAACTATGCTCTCGGCTATCTCTTCACCGGGACGCGGAAGATTTGTCTTTATATTGGATTTTCCTATGATATTGTAGTTTTCATCGACCACACCTACCTTGATATTTGTGCCGCCGAGATCAATTCCTATGTTATACATTTCTGCTTACCCTTTCTGTTCTTGTTTTTATGTATCCGAGGAATCGCTCCTCGTTTGCATTGATAACGAGCTCTTCCGGAAATCCGATTTCCGCAAGAAGCTTTTCAGCCTTCTCAAACGCGCCTATATGCGTATAGAAATGCGCGTCGGAGTTTACGATTATATTCGTGCGGTGCTTTTCACAGCATTCAAGTATCCGCTTGTACCGTTCACACTGCAGCTCGCCCCGCTCCACCCTGCATTCGTTGACTTCGATGAGCCTTCCGCTGTCTGCGCAGGCGCGTGCGACTTCATCAAAATCATAGTCGAACTTCGGGCCCTCGGAATGGCATATCACATCGACATGGGGATCTTTGAGCGCGTTCAGATACGCTTTCGTGTGATCCGCTCTGGTGGAAGGCGTGAATGTCTGCTGGTGAAGCGAGACGTTCACCCATTCGAGGATCCCGTAATATACCTCCGCCTTGTCGGGATATATGTCCGTGTTTCCGTCCGTATCGAGAATATTGGCTTCTATCCCCTTGAATACCCGCACACCGCAGAGATGTTCCGGGATTATCTTAAGATTTTCAAAATGCCATGTATCAGGCGCGTCCTGCATAGCAACACCGTGGTCGGTCATACCGAGATATTTTATACCATGCTCTGCTGCCCATGCCGCATTTTCTGTGACAGTGCTGTAGGCGTGTGTAGATGCAACAGTGTGAGTGTGCATATCGGCAATAAACTGCAAAATAATTAACCTTCTTCTGTTCTAGGGTACCTCTAAAAACCGCTTTGAAAAGAGAAAATGAGAATAGCTCTTATGCCGCTGATTAAAGCGCATCCATGCGCTATTGGGGCGGCATAGTCAGAGCATCCTGCTCTGGCATCGGATACAAGGAAAGCCGACGAAG
>JAGBMA010000202.1 GCA_017635095.1 Ruminiclostridium sp.
GCAGTCAGATTTTTCGGCAGATTGGCTGAATTTACCGCAGGCTTGCTGACGCAAGTCAAGGGGAATTTGGTCAATATGCCGGAAAAGATGCAAGCAAGACAAGTGCAAAGGCGTCAGCCGCGCTTTGTGCGGTATTGCCTTAATAATTATAGCGTCCGCCTGCGGCAGATCTATCATAATGTTTATTCCCTGCCGAAGACTGTGGAGAAAAATACAGGAGACGGAATATGCTCAAAGATATTGACTATATGGGCGGCGATGTGCACTGGTGCTGTGATGCGCCGGATGAGGATATGCTGTGCGTCGTTTATCCGAACGAAATAGTGCTGTATGTAAGCTTTACAAACAAATTTATTATCGAAGTGATAAAATGCGGAGAGTTCGGTGTTCCGTTTGCTTATTCGGTCACTGAAAGCCGTGAGGAGATGTATGAGACAGTAAAACGCGCGGTCAGACTTGCTGCTGAAGAGTCGGGAAGATCGAGAGCGTATAATGGCGGTCTCTGGAAAACGCGTGACATCTGAAAGGAGAAGCTATGATTTTCGGAAAGAAGAAGCTCCCGGGCATGGATATTAAAAGCCTGCGGGCACTTGACCGTAAGCCGGTGAAGTATGTCACCGAGCGTGACGGCGAAACATTCAGGGAACTTAAAATAGGTGCGGAAGGCGCAATAAATATCAGCGATACCGAATTTACCATAGTCTGCGGCGGTGTCAACGCCATAAGATGCAGTCTCGCCGAGGTGAACGCCGCCGAACTCATGAACAAGTCCGGACTTACCGTAAAAGGCACCGATCTTGACAGCGGGACTGTGCGGAGCGTCATAGCATACTACTCCGACGGAACGGTGAGCGCAGCCAGAAAAAGATGATCTTTTCCGACCTTTTGTGATGAGTTTCCCCCGTTACCCACAGCGCTTAATGCGGAATATTGTCATTTTCCCCCGTTATCGGCGGCAGTTTGCCGTAAAACGGGGGAACTTTTGTGTGGAAATTAAAGCATATCCGTGCTATCATGAAGAAAAACGGATCTGCACACAGGAGGAAGTAAAATGGCAATTTTTCAGAAGAACCAGCAGGATAACCGCCAGGAAACTGCGGTAAACAAGGTGGTGGAGCTTCCCATAAGCTCGATCGTTCCAAATCCCGCCCAGCCCCGGGTCATCTTCGACGACTACGAGCTCTCAAGGCTCGCAGTGAGCATACAGCAGAACGGGATACTGCAGCCCCTCACCGTCCGCCGCACAGAAAACAGCCTTACATATGAACTTATCGCAGGCGAACGCCGGCTCCGGGCGTGCAAACTGCTCAATATGACCTACGTTCCCTGCATCATCATCACCGCTTCGGTAAAGGATTCGGCTGTTCTCGCCGTTCTTGAGAACCTCCAGCGCGCCGACCTCAGTTTCATGGAGGAAGCATATGCCATAAAGAACCTTATCGACTACTACGGATTTACCCAGGAGGAAGCCGCAGCAAGACTGGGCACCGCCCAGTCCACGATCGCGAACAAGCTGAGGCTGCTGAAACTCACTGACGATGAGAAAGCTCTCGTGGTGAAATACAAGCTCACCGAGCGCCAGGCAAGAGCTCTGCTGCGGCTTGAGAGCGAAAAACGCCCCGACGCTATCCACTACATCGGCATAAATCAGCTCAATACCGCCCAGACCGACGCGTATATCGACGATCTGCTCAAAGGCAAGCCCCATAAGCCCACCGTCCGCAAGCGCTGGACATTCCGCGCCGTGAACCTTTACATCAATACCTTCAACAAAACTATCGACGCCATGAAAGAAGCAGGGATAAACTGCGAGACCTCGAAAAACCGCACCGAGGATTTTGTCGAGTACGTCGTAAAGATCCCGCTCAAGCAAGTGGAGTGACTGTTTCCGTTGACATTTTCCCCCCTGTATGTTATAATCTTTTTGTAATATACAGGGGGGCTTTTTATGTTCGAGGTGACGATCAAGCTCACATACGAGGAGTTCAGAAAGTACATATATGCTGTCATAGCGGCAAAACGCAGCAGCGAGACGAAGGCTTTCAGGAGAGAACGTGTCATAATGCTTTCGCTTACCTTTACAGCCCTTGCAGTGTTCACAGGCTTTCTGATATACACTTATGCAGAAACAGGAGACAGGCTTTTTCTTGGGGCGCTCATTGCGGCGGGAGCTGTTGCCATATACGGTGTGTACAGGGTCATCAATTTCGCCGTGATGTACAAGACGCCGGGGGACGCGGAATATATCCGCAGAATGTGGGAGAAGGCAGTAAAAGCAAACGGCGAAGAGTACAGGCTCATATTCGGAGAAGATGCTTTTGACCTCGTCTCGGACGGAGAGAGCGTAAGTCTGAGATACAGCATTATAACAAGACTGATCGAGACACAGGCGTACTTTTACATTATTGCAGACCCCGAAAAGGTCCTGATAGTAAACAAAGCAGACTGCACCAAAGAGCAGTGTATGTTCATCCGCACTCACTGCTCCTCGGAAGAAAGACCGCAGATAACGGTAACGCTGTAGGTGATAAAATGCACGAAAGCGACAATATAACAAGACTTAAAGGTGTCGGCGAGAAGCGTGCGCAGATCCTCGCCGGACTTGGGATACACACAGTCGGCGATATCCTGCGCTTTTTTCCGCGGGACTATACCGACTACAGCCGTCCCACCCCGATAAACGAGCTTATGCCGGAAGACACCGCCGTTTTCGGAGGAACGGTGATGAAAAAGCTCAGGCCGTATATCTCGCCGCGGTATTCGATATTCAAACTGACTGTGAGCGACGGGACAGACACGCTGCTCATAACTTTTTTTAACAGCAAGTACAGCTTCGACAGTCTCGTGGAAGGCCGGGACTACTGCTTTTACGGAAAGATAAAGGGAACTGTGCTTGCGAAAGAATGCGGCTCCCCGTCATTCATACGCGCAGATGACCCGAACGTGCTCGTGCCGAAGTACCGTCTTACCGAGGGTATAAGCGCGAACATAATGTCGAACTGCGTCAGGAACGCGCTGTCCTTGTGCAGTTTCACTGACCCTTTGCCTGAGGAGATCCGGGAAAAATACGGACTTTGCGGGTACAAGGAAGCGCTTTCGGGCGTGCATTTTCCCGAAAGTCATGAGGGACTTGAGATTTCTCGCCGCAGACTTGCGTTTGAAGAGCTCCTTACCCTTCAGCTCGGACTTCGTCTCATGAAAAAGCGCAGCAAAAAAACGTCCTCCGTCTCCATGAACGATGTGGATATGGAGCGTTTTTTTGGCGGTCTGAGCTTCACTCCCACCGACGCGCAGCTTCGTTCGGTACAAGAATGTATCGGAGATATGAAAAGCGGTTCGCCCATGAACAGGCTTCTTCAAGGGGACGTAGGAAGCGGAAAGACGCTTGTCGCAGCCGCACTCTGCTATTTTGCCGCCATGAACGGCAGTCAGTCAGCCCTCATGGCTCCGACCGAGATACTGGCGAAGCAGCACGCCGACACCCTCGCTTCCTTCCTCGAACCGCACGGCATCACCGTAGCTCTGCTTACCGGAAGCACCGTGAAAAAGCCGGTTTATGCTGCAATAGAGAGCGGAGAAGCACGGGTCGTTGTCGGCACTCATGCCCTTATTCAATCCGCGGTCACTTTCCGTAGGCTCGGACTTGTAATAACCGATGAACAGCACCGTTTCGGGGTGCGCCAGCGAACCGTGCTCACCGCAAAAGGCGGGGCGCCGAACACGCTTGTGATGTCGGCAACACCGATACCGCGGACGCTTGCTTTTGCAATATACGGCGACCTTGACGTGTCGGTGCTGGACGAGATGCCGAAAGGACGGATACCGATAAAGACATACGGAGTGGATTCGAGCTACCGTGAGCGCATATTCCGCTTCATTCTGAAATATATCGCAAACGGCTTCCAGGCGTACATAGTCTGCCCGTTTGTCGAAAAAAGCGAAGCAATGTCCGACAAAGCGTCTGCGGAAGAATACTACGAAAGCCTGAAGCAGACCTGGTTCGGCGATATCCCCATCGGGCTGCTGCACGGAAAGATGAAACAGGCGGAAAAAGACCGTGTCATGGCGGGGTTCAAGAGCGGAGAAATAAAGCTTCTTGTTGCAACAACAGTCATCGAGGTCGGGATAGATGTCCCGAACGCGGTCATAATGGTCATCGAAAACGCCGAACAGTTCGGCCTTTCCCAGCTCCACCAGCTTCGCGGACGCGTAGGGCGCGGTTCCGAACAGTCACACTGCATTCTCATAACAGACAGCACCTCCGAATATACCAAAGCCCGCATAGACATAATGGTGCGCACCTCCGACGGCTTCGAGATAGCGAACGAAGACCTGCGGCTCCGCGGCCCGGGCAACTTTTTCGGTGCGGCTCAGCACGGTCTCCCCACTCTGAAGATCGCCGACCTCACGGCGGATACTGTGCTTCTGCACGACACGAGCGCACTTGCGGAAGAACTTCTCGCAGGCGACCCGAAACTCACCGCTCCCGAAAACGCGGGAATAAGACGGCTCGTCCGATCTCTTTTCGCGGAGCGGGAGATATTCGGAGTAAATTAGTAAATACGGATCGGTGAAAACATGAAGAAAAAGATACTTTATCTGACTGACCTGTACTACAAGGCAAAGGGCAGGAATTACTATGAAGAAGATCTGTTCATAACAAGCATACTGAAAGATCATTTCGACATTGTTCTGTGCAATCCCCGGAACTCGGAAAGCTACGAAAGAATGGAAGCTTACGAAATACGTTCCCACAGACACCGATCTGGATTTTGCATACAAATTCATAAGGTGGAACGACATCAGGCACGGCATACAGCGTGTAGATGCCTGCCGCACACAAACAGGCGAGCTGCTGCTGGTGGAGCTTGAAGACCTGAATCCGTATCTGTCGCTCGCAGAAACAGATGAGAAGACCCGGGAGCGTTTCATCGCCGATATGATAAAGGCAATGGAAGAGATGCTGTGAGCTCCGCTGCGCCCGGACCCGTTACCGACAGCCGTTTGTCTTGCAATCGGCAGGAAAATGTGGTATAATATCATAAACAATCTTTTGAGAAAGGAAGTCCGAATTGCCAGCAACACTTAAAGAACTGTTTGAGAACATAACATTCGATGAACAGACCGCAGAGGGCGTAGTGCTCTCCGTGATGCATAAAAAAGAAGAAAGCTCTCTGCTGCTCCAGACGGAGTTCAGCCGGAGGGTGGCTTTTTCACTGCTATTTGCCGCTGCCGACAGCATAAAAAACGAGCTCGGCTGCCGCTGGGTCAGCATTTACCCCAAGTACCCCAAAGAGGCTTTCGACGCAGACGCGGTGCTCGATATAACCACTTTTCTGCGCCGCGAGGGCTATAATGTCAACGGATATTTTGAGGACGCGACCGCCGTGCTCGACGGTCAGCACGCCCGCATAGAACTCAAAGGCAACGGAGCCGGACTGCTTCTAGAACAGGGCATAGATACCCAGATAAAGAAGTTCGCCAAAGGCTTCTACGGTGCCGACATAACCGTCGAGTTCACCGGAAAGACAGAGTTCGATATGCAGGAATACGCGGATAAAGTCGCACAGGAAGACGCGGCTCTCCCGATACCGACACCTCCTCCCCCGCCCCCCTCTGACGGCGGCGAACACAAGAGCTACGGCGCCGGAGCTCCCGCAGGTGAGAAAAAACGCTCGTTCAGCCGCGGACCTGCCGTACACGAGCCGCCGGAGCCCATGAAGCTGATGTTCGAGCATGATGAACTGCTCGAAGACGCGGAGCTCGTCATAGGCAAGCCCATAAACGACCCGCCCATGAAGATGATCGAACTCACCGACGAATCCGACAGCGTAACAGTCTGGGGCGAGGTGTTCTCCGTGGAAGAAAAGTCGATAAAGGACGGCAAGTACGTCTCAAAAACCGTTTACTTCACCGACCGCACTTCCTCCCAGCAGATGCGCATTTTCACGGCTGCGGAGAAGATAAGCGCATACGGATTTGTGAAACCCGGCGCCACGGTGCTCGTCAACGGAAATGCAAAAATAGATAAATTCGCGGGCAATTCCCTCGTCATCGAGCCACGCTCGATCATGACGGTAAAGACTGCACCCCGGAAGGATAAGGCAGAAAACAAACGTGTCGAGCTGCATATGCATACGAATATGTCCGACCTCGACGCGATAACTCCGCCCGCCGACCTCGTTATGCAGGCTTATAAGTGGGGACACCCGGCGGTTGCGATAACCGACCACGGCAACGTCCAGGCGTACCCCGAGATAATGAACACCGTCGATAAGATACGCAAGGGCGACCCCGAGACGAAGTTCAAGCCTATCTACGGTATGGAAGCGTACTTCGTGAACAACGAAGCGCCGATCATAGAAGGCTGCACCTCCCGCAGCATCGACGACGAGATCGTGATCTTCGACACCGAGACCACCGGACTGAGCCCGGCGACCTGCAGGCTCACCGAGATAGGCGCTGTGAAGCTCAAAAATATGGAGATCGTCGATGAGTTCCAGACTTTCGTTGATCCCGAACAGCCCGTCCCCGCCGAGATCACGAAGCTTACCGGCATAACCGATGAGATGGTGAAAGGCGCACCTACCGAAAAAGAAGCGGTGAGCGCGTTCATGAAATTCTGCGGCAAGGCGCCTCTCGCAGCGCACAACTCGAAGTTCGATATGTCCTTTATCGGTGCAGTGAACGAACGTCACCGTCTCGGTTTCAGACCCGACAGCTTCGATACGCTTGCTCTCTGCCGCGCACTCGTCCCCGGGCTTAAAAATCATAAGCTCGATACTATGGCGGAACATTTCGGACTCGGCGACTTCAACCACCACCGCGCAGTAGATGATGCGAAAATGCTCGCAATGGTGTATCAGAAGCTTATTGCCGAGAGCCGCCGCGGACGCGAAGTGAAGAAGCTCGGCGACCTCAACCTGCTCACAGGAAGCGACCCGCGCAAGCTCCCGTCCTACCACATGATAATCCTCGTCAAGAACAATACCGGTCTGAAGAACCTTTACCGGCTCATAGGAATGTCCAACCTCGAATACTTCCACAAGAAGCCGAGGATACCCATGTCCGAACTCAAAAACTACCGCGAGGGGCTTATAATAGGAAGCGCCTGCGAAGCCGGTGAGCTCTACCAGGCGATAGAGCAGCAGAAGTCCGATGAATTCATAGAGGAGACGGCTTCTTTCTACGACTACCTTGAGATCCAGCCCATAGCCAACAATCATTTCCTTATCGACAAGGGAGTGGTCAAGAGCGAGCTTGAGCTGCGCAAGATAAACAAGCGGATCTGCGATCTCGGCGACAAGCTCGGCATACCCGTTGTCGCTACCACCGACGCGCACTTCAAAAACGCAGAGGACGGCATCTTCCGCGAGATCCTCAAAGTAGGCCAGGGCTATGATGAAAACGAGCTGCAGCCGCCGCTTTATTTCCGTACCACCGATGAGATGATCGAGGAATTTTCATACCTCGGGGACGAAAAGGCGGAGGAAGTCGTGGTAAAAAATCCGCAGATGATCGCGGATATGATCGAGTACATCAGACCTATACCGAAAGGCACGTTCACCCCGTTCCTCGACGGCGCGGAGGAGGAGCTTCAAAGGCTGTGCTGGGACAGAGCAATGGACTGGTACGGCTACGAAGGAAAGATCCCCGAGATCGTTTCGGCGCGCCTGCAGCGTGAGCTGGACGCGATCATAAAATACGGCTTCTCCGTTCTTTACATGATTGCCCAGAAGCTTGTGGCTTTCTCCGAAAAGAACGGCTACCTCGTCGGATCCCGTGGATCCGTCGGCTCGTCCTTCGTCGCGATAATGTCCGGCATCTCGGAAGTAAACCCGCTTCCGCCGCACTACCGCTGCAGAAAATGCAGATACAACGAATTCATCAACGACGGCTCGGTGGGTTCGGGATTCGACCTGCCGGAAAAGAACTGTCCCCACTGCGGCGAGCCTATGTTCCGCGACGGGCACGACATACCCTTCGAGACGTTCCTCGGCTTCAAGGGCGATAAGGCACCTGATATCGACCTTAACTTCTCCGGTGAGGTGCAGGGCAAAGTCCACAAGTACACAGAAGACCTGTTCGGTCAGGATCACGTCTTCAAGGCGGGTACGATCTCGGCTATCCAGGAAAAATCCGCTATCGGCTATGTTAAGAAGTGGCTCGAAAAGAAGCAGATGTCTGTGAACAGCGCCGAACTTCTCCGTCTCGCAAAGGGCTTCACCGGAGTCAAGCGCACCACATCCCAGCACCCGGGCGGAATGGTCGTCGTACCGAACAACTATGACGTTTACGATTTTACCGCCGTCCAGCACCCTGCCGACAAATCCGACGGCGACATGATAACGACGCACTTCGACTTCCATGCGCTGCATGATACGATACTGAAGCTCGACGAGCTCGGGCACGATGTACCGACCCTCTACCGTCATCTTGAGGACATGACCGGAGTGAAGATCGCGGACGTTTCCACCTCGGACCCGAAAGTTTACAGCCTCTTCACTTCCCCGGAAGCCCTCGGCATCACCACCGAAGAGACCGGAATACGCACCGGCACATTCGGGCTGCCGGAATTCGGCACGAACTTCGTTATAGGAATGCTTCTTGAATCAAAGCCCCAGAACTTCTCCGACCTGCTGCAGATATCGGGTCTGTCCCACGGTACGGACGTATGGCTGGGCAACGCGCAGGAGCTTATCGCAAACGGCACCTGCACCATCAGTGAGGTCATAGGTACCCGTGACAACATCATGGTGTACCTGCTCCATAAAGGCGTTGAGCCGTCCCTGGCATTCAAGATCATGGAGATCACCCGTAAGGGCAACGCCACAAAGCTCTTTACAGATGAGATCTACCAGGCGTTCAAGGACAACAACGTTCCCGACTGGTACGTCGAGAGCTGTAAAAAGATCAAGTATATGTTCCCGAAAGCGCACGCCGCGGCGTATGTCACCGCGTCGGTAAAGCTGGGCTGGTTCAAGGTCTATCACCCCTCAGAGTTCTATGCGGCAACTCTCACAAAGCACACGGAGAACATGGAAGTCGATACCGTGCTCAAAGGCAGAGATGCGGTAAAGGCAAGAATGCAGGCGATAAAGGCTAATCCCGACGCGACCCCGAAAGATGAAGCCATATACGAAGTGCTCCAGCTCGTTTACGAGATGCAGTGCCGCGGAATAAACTTCCTTCCCGTGCAGTATCAGAGCTCCCACGCCACAAAGTACCTTATCGAGAACGGAGACCTTCGGCTTCCGTTCATGGCGGTGGAAGGCTGCGGCGAGAACGCGGCGGTCATGCTATACGATGCGATACAGAAAGGCGGCTTCGTAAGCATAGAGGATATTGCCGCCGAGTCCGGGGTAAACAGCTCCGTAATTGAGAAGCTTAAACTCAAAGGCGTTTTTGAAGGTCTGCAGGAGACCGCGCAGATGACATTCTTCTGATAAGTAGCACAAAACCCCCGCAGACAGTATGTTAAATACTGTCTGCGGGGGTGTATTAATGCAATATAGGGAAACCGGGCTTACTTTCCTGTTGTGATGAACGGAGCAAGCGCGCCTGCCATTACATTTCTCGGGATAGTCTGGAGCCAGATCTTTCCGGGGCCGGTGAGAACAGTATTGAACAGTCCCTCTCCGCCGAAGAGAACATTTCCTACGCCCTTAACTGTCTGGACTTCGACATTGACCGACGCTTCCATAGCCGCGAGGTTACCTGTATCAACCACCATCTGCTGACCGGGAGCAAGATCGTATTCAACAACGCTTCCGTCGATCTCAAGGAATACTATACCGTTACCGGTGAATTTCTGGAGAATGAAGCCTTCGCCTCCGAAGAAACCGGCACCTGCCTTCTTCTGGAAATGCACGGACATCTCTACGCCCTCTTCACTTGCAAGGAAAGCGGATTTCTGTGCAACGATCGTATTGGAGGGTGTTATCTGCATTGCGAGTATCTCTCCGGGGAAGCTGGAAGCTGCGGCAAAGAGTCCGGGACCGCCTGTACAGGTATAGATGTTCTGGAATATGGATTCGCCGGATAACATTCTTCCGAAAGCTTTACCGATACCGCCGCCTGCATTGGTGGACATCTGCATATTAGGGGACATCCAGCTCATAGCGCCCTGGTCGGTCTTGATCTTTTCGCCGTTTTCAAGTGACATGATCACTACGGGCAGCGGCGTGCCCTTGATCTCGTACTGCATAGTATTATTCCTTTCGTCAATTCATTGGCAGCAATTGCCATGATTACATTATATCATTTCCTCGCTTAAAAATCAATAGTTTTTGTGATATTTACACAAAAATTACAGACTGCGCGTAATCTTAGCGCAGCCTGTACATTACGTTCACGAGCAGAATCTGTGGTCGCCTATGACCGCTATCACGGGACGAGAGTAAATAAAGCGGTTGCTCGTCTTGTCGGGGTTGTAGTAGTAGATCGCTCCGCCGGTGGGGTCCCAGCCCGCAAGTGCGTCTCTTGCGGCCGAGTAGGCGCTTTCCGCCACGGGCTCGTTGAACTGGCCGTCGCTTATTGCGGTAAAAGCACCGTTCTGGTAAATGACTCCTGCAAGGGTATCCGGGAATGAGGGGTGCTCGATGCGGTTGCAGATCACAGCGCCGATAGCGACCTGACCGACGTAGGACTCACCCCGTCCCTCTGCGGATATCATACGCGCGAGGAGGTTCACGTTCGCGTCTGTGGCGTCCGGTACGACGCCTATAGTTATACCGAGCCTTTTCAGCGTTGCCTCATCTGCGATACCGGTCTGGGTAAGACCCTGTTGTTTCTGGAACTTATTGACTGCCTGACGGGTCTGCTCCCCGTAGTAACCGGTGATCTCACCGGTGAAAAGACCGCGTTCTTTAAGTACGCGCTGGATCTCTTCCACTTCCGTTCCGGAGGAGCCTGTGCGCGAATACGCGGCAAGCGTCTCTTCCGGCTTTGACGACTGGGCAACTGCGGCGCAGAGGATAACTGCCGCAAGCACCAGCACCATTTTTATAAAACTGTTCATATCTCATACGACCTTTCTGTGGTTTGTAAAGATGTTTCCGCATCAATAATTTCCGCAGTTTTTGGCGGAATATACGGACTTTTTCGTTACTGGAAAATAATTGCATATCAAAATTTTACCAAACCTATTGCAAAAAACACAGAACTATGCTATAATGCAATAGTAATCGTTTTCACAAATTCACAGGAGGGATAAAAATGGACAACAGCGTTTATAAAATACACATGGGCGCGGCGGACTGCGCGGTAGATCTCGGTGACGGAAGCGAGCGCGGCGAGTATGTGAGCCAGGATTACATACTGAACCGTCTCGGACGCCCCCACAGAGCGATAAGCCTCATGTACTGCTACTACCCGCTGGATAAGGAATGGCCTCAGCGTATAAGCGAAGCCTGCAAGGACAAGGAAGTCTCTTTCGCGTGGGACTACCCCTACGATGACTACTTCACCTACAAGGGCGGCATCAACGGCGACCTCTCCGACGAGCCGTTCAGGTATATGCGTGAGATCCGCGCTCACGGACAGGACGTTATCCTGACGCTTACCATTGACCCGAACGTTCCGGACGAGCACCTTGTCGCTATCGCAAAAGACCTTTCGACATTCGGAAGAATGATGATACGCATAAACCACGAAGCCACCGGCAACTGGTTCTCATTCACCAAACGCGCCACATATCAGCAGATCGCGGATTTCTATGTAAAATTCCACAACATACTCAAGGAGCACGCCCCCAATGTGCAGACAATACTCTGCGCCGGAGGAGTCGAAGACCCGGAGAAGAACGAGATCGAAAAGGAAAAGGAATTCGCTGACGCTGTGCGCGCAACGGATATATGGTCTATCGACAAGTATATGGCGCTGCACTGGGGCTGGCCTTACGACATAGCCGAGCACGGCGGTACTTCCCACGGACGCTCCGCCGTAAAGGACATATACGCAATGGCTAAGCGCAGCCACGCACGTTTCACCGAGCTCTGCGGCGGTAAGGTAAAACCCATGGTACTGAGCGAACTGAACGCGGACGGAGATGTTACCGGGCCGTATGAGCAGGCCGAGATGATGAAGCTGTTCTGCGACATGGTAAAGAGCGACCCCGACAAGTGGCTGAGCGGATTTACGATGTACCAGTTCCGTGACCGCGGAAGACTCGGACTTGAGATCGAAGACCCGAACGACCCCGGTGTCGGCATAGAACAGCCTCTCATGCAGACCTACAGAGAGATCATCAATGACAGCTTCTTCATGCCGAAGATGACGATAGGCGCAGGTGCAGAGCTGCCGATAAAACTGCGCTGGGGCGGCTCCGAAGACGCGGAAGGAATAGCGATACCGATAAAGTTCGAGAAGGATCCCGTTTTCTGCGAAGTGACATTTGAGGAAGAACTCAACCTTATGCTTGAGATAAACGGACGCTGGTTCTATAAATCTCCGAAAGTAAAGACGATTGACCTTATGAGTGCGTTTTTCGGCAGGCATATCGAAGACGGCACCGGTCTTACCCTCAAGATCTTTGCGCCGCCTGCATCCGGCGAGAACAGCCCCGCTGACGGTGATGACTGGCAGCTCAACAGCTACACCACCATCACAAAGCTCCCGAAGATACGCGTAAGATACGAACCCACCGAAAGATCAAAAGACCGCTGAGCGCGGCGGACAGAAAAAACAGCAGGCACACTATGTGTCTGCTGTTTTTATTTGCCGTAAAGCCCTTTCATTCACGCGATATTGAGAACTTTCAAAAGTCCCGAGACTATGAAAATTTCCATGACCTCATCGTTTACGTTTTTTATCACCATGTTGTCCTTCATGAGTTTCTGAAGCGCTATAAACATACGAAGCCCCGCAGAAGAGGTGTATTCGAGACCCGTAAGGTCAAAGATCAATTTGTCAACGCCGTCAGTCTCCACAAACAGCGTCTCCACTATCTTGGGCGTATTTTCGGAGGTAAGCTCTCCTTCGAGCCGCACGATCAGGCTGTCATCAGTCCGTTCAAATTCCATTTTCAACACCCCTTATGTCTGAATATTTTTCCACTGACCCGTAGCAAAGAAGTTATCGACCGATGCTATTATATCTTCTTTTTTGGTGGACTTTAGCAGATATCCCTGCGGGCGCAGCTTCATTACTTCCATAACGCTGTCCTTGTCGGAATGGCCGGTAAGGAACACCACCGGTATCTGTGCCGTCTTCTTGTCTCCCCTCAGAGCCTCAAGCACCTTCGGTCCGTTCATGACCGGCATCTCGTAGTCGAGAAGTATGAGCTCCGGGTGATTGTTCAGAGCGAAAGGGACCGCCATAAGTCCGGTCTTTACTATGGTGACATGATATTTGCCGCTGAGCCATTCCTGCACCATTTTTAAGAACATCATATCGTCGTCGCACAGAAGAATGTTGTGGGCTCCTTTGCCGTTATTCGCATTATTCTCCCTCTTTACCTCGTCCTGTGCGATCTCGCCGTAAGCGACCGCCTTTATTTTTGCGGTAAACTCCTTCATATCGAAAGGACGGGAGAACTCGGCGGTTATCAGAGCGATATTTACTGTTTTCTCTATCTCCTGAAGCTCGTTCGGATATCCGACGATGCAGAAATGCACACATTCGTCGGCACACTTTGAGGCGATGTATGAAAGGAGCCCGGAGGAATTCTGTATATAGTCGCCTGCAAAAAGAATGATGATATCCTTGCCGTTTATATTTTCATCGACATCTCTTACGTTCGGCTCACACCTTGATACATACATTCCCTCTTTCTTCATGTTGTTTTCAAGCGAATTGATCATGAATGCCGAACCCTGACTTATTATCAGAAGTTCCGGTATGTTGTTTGTTGCCATAGCTGATTTCCTTTCTTACTCCAATATTTCCGGCAGCTTGTCATAATCGAGGTTTTCCGCCGCCTGAATTATTTTCTTTACGCGTTCCTTTTCGCCGTCGGGGATCCTGTAGTCTCTGAAGCTTTCCGCGATCTCGCTGATGTTATCGAACTGTGCTACTCCAATGGCTTCCCTTATAAGTCCGTAAGCTTCGTTGAGTTCATCTTCCGGGATCAGCGGCTTGCCGGTGTCGTCTTCCTCCTCCTCTTTATCCACCAGCGGTGCAAGCGCTTCGCCGACTTTTCTGCAGCGTTCCAGCAGCTCATCTATCTTCGCTCCGAGCTTTGCGGTATCGTTATTCTTGCCTGCAAGTTCAAGTTCCTGCGCAAGCTCACCGATGCCGGCTGCACCTATTATACGGCAGGTGCTCTTCACTGCGTGTATCTTTATCGTTGCATTCTCTATATCGCCGCTTTCCCAGAAGCTCTGTATCCGGTCGGTGTGATCGGATATCATTCCCGCAAAGGTTTTCAGCGTTTCAAGGTAGGCTTCCTCACCGCCGCAGTTCTTAACGCCTGCCGAGGTATCTATCTCGGATATATCGGTCACGAGATCCGGAATGAGTGTCTCACCGGACGCCGTATCTTCCGCCGGCGCGCTGTCATTGTCATCAGTGCGCAGTATCTTCTCCGGCGGCAGGTACTCGATCAGCATATTTTCAAGCTTCGCAGAATCTATCGGCTTTGTGAGATAATCGTCAAACCCAGCTTCTATATACTGCTCACGGGCGCCGGATATCGCGTTTGCCGTGAGACAGACCGCAGGAGTATCCGCGTTCGGATCCTCAGGCCGCGCCCGAAGTTCATGAAGCGTTTCGATCCCGTCCTTTTCCGGCATCATATGGTCGAGGAAAATGATGTCGTACTTCTTGCCGCGAGCGAGTTTCAATCCCTCTTCGCCGCTGTTTGCGGTATCTATCTTCACGGCGGTCTGTTTCAGCAGGCTCCGGAACACGGTAAGGTTCATGGGAGTATCGTCCACTACGAGCACCTCCGCAGTGGGTGCGCGGAATTTTTCGCGATACCTGGTGCGCTCACCGAGCGACGCCTTGTATGCAGCCTCGTAATCGCCCAGCTCCTCCCATTTCACGACTTTCTGCTTCAGACTAAAGGAGAACTTCGAGCCGAGACCATAGATGCTCTCCGCTTCGAGTGACGTTCCCATCATCTCCAGCAGGCGCTTGGTTATGCTCATTCCGAGACCAGTGCCCTCCACCTTGCGGTTGCGTTCCTCGTCGATACGCTCGAACTCGGAGAAGAGCTTCTTCATGTCCTCTTTTCTTATTCCGATACCGGTATCCTTGACCATTACCCGGAGCATCACATTGTGCGTGTCATTCGGTATCTTCTCGTATCTTATACAGAATGTTACCGTGCCTTTTTCGGTGTATTTTACTGCATTCGTAAGTATGTTGGTAACGACCTGTTTTATGCGTACTTCGTCGCCGTGAAGATGTTTCGGGACTGTCTTGCTTATGTCGAGTTCAAGCTTCAGTCCCTTGTCGTCCGCCTTTGTCTGTATCATGTTCACGAGGTCGTTTATAACAGAGGACAGATCGTAGTCCACCGGTATGATCTCCATCTTGCCCGCTTCTATCTTCGAGAAATCGAGGATATCGTTGACCAGACCGAGAAGCGTTGAACCCGCGGTCCTTATACTGTTGGAGTAACCAATGATATTCGGGTCGTCGCATTCGCGCAGTATCATCTCGTTCATGCCGAGGACAGCGTTGATAGGCGTGCGTATCTCATGCGACATATTCGACAGGAAGGAAGATTTCGCTTCACTCGCCGCGATCGCACGCTCGGACATATCAATGAGCTTGTCGCGCTCGCGCTTTTCGTTGTCGATATCCTCCGAGAGCCATAGTACACGGGTGAGATTGCCCTTATCGTCGCGCCTTGACGCAACGAAACGTCCGCGCCGCCAGAGTTTCTGCTTGTTCATATACTCAACCGCAACGGTGTCCGTGTTTTTCAGGCGGCGTCCGAGGGTCGAAAGGTCGATGAATCGGCGGACTTCCTCTATGCTGGACTCGTCGGTAACTGCCTCCATAACTTTTCGGAGCATACCCTGCGGGTCGGTGTGGACATCGGATACTATATCGTTTACTACCTTGCTCCGGGACTTTATCTCGGTAAAGGTGTTGGACTGAACGTCGAGTTCATGCACCGTCATGTAGATATTCGCGATAGACGATATGCGGAAGTTGAGGGTCCTTGCGTTTTCCGCAAGCCTGTCCTGCTCCCTCTTTTCGTTGTCTATGTTCTGAACGGTATAGATTATGTCGCCTGCAGTTTCACCTTCGCTCCGCCTTACGGTTATGAACTGCACACGGTACCAGCACCGGTTCGTATCGGTAAATTCCTCGGAGATGTTCTTCTTGCCGGCAAGCCGCTCCCTCACATCAGCCAGCTTCACGAACGCCCTGAAAGAATCCGCATAGTCGTCGGCGATATGCTGCATAAGATCTCCGCCGGTAAGCGAAAACATCGAGCGCTCCTTGCTCTCGCTCCCGTCGTCTCCGATCCTTCGTGAAAGCTCGGTCTCACTCATCGTCCCGGGATCAATAAGCGCAACGTAATCGTAGATGTCCGACATTGAAGCCATAACGTCCATCTGCTCTTTTATGCGCTCCTCGTTGTCATACAGCATCTCCTGCTTCTCGTAGAGCATTTTCTGGTTTTCATAGAGCTTGTTCTGATTGTCGAACACTTCCTTGTAGTTGTTCATGGATAGCCTGCAAAGGAAGAAGCCGGCCGCTGCCATAACGACCATTTCCGCGGTGAAGTTGCCCGTTCTCGACAGGAAGTACGCAAGATTGGTCTCGACATCTGTTCTGCGCTCAACATAATACGGCGCGGTGAGCCATACCGATGCTGCCATAAATACATAGTTTATCCCGAGAGCGAGATAGTAGATCTTGTAATCACAGAAGAAAAGGCTCATTAAAGGTATCATGAACCACGTCAGGTAGATCGCAAGGTGGGAGTTGTCCATAAACACGAGAAGCGCGTCTATTGCAATAAATGCGATCATACTCGTTATGACCACATTTACACGCTTCTTTATAAGGGTGCTGTGAACGAAAGCAACTGAAAACAGGAATAACGAGATTATCGGGCCTGCAAGAATATTGACATTCTTGAATATCCCGACGAGCACGCCGATAAATACCACAGGACCGGTCACGATAAGCGCCCACAGCACCTTGTTTATCATCTTGCTGACCTTACGTCTGTGTACGGCAAGAAATTCGCTGAAGCTTCTGACTTCCTGTGCAGATGCGGGATCTTCCATTCTGTTTTTCAAGGCGTCCGACCTCCCTTACTTGTGTCACTCCCTGCTTACTGCCGTCTGTCTCAGCTCAAACGAGAACTTTGAGCCGAGCTCATATACGCTTTCAACTTCAAGCGACGAATCCATCATTCTCAGCAGCTTCTGAGTTATCTCTATTCCGAGACTCGTACCCTCCGAATCCCGATCGACGCCCGGGAATAGCCTCTGCAGTTCCTCCGGCTTCATACCGATACCGGTGTCCATTACCGCGGCTCTGAGCATCAGATGCTCAGGGTCGTCCGGTATCTTCACGCAGTCCACGCTGAGTGTGACCGCGCCCCTTTCCGTAAACTGAACGGCATTGGTGAGCAGGTTGTTCAGGATCTGTCTGATACGCTTGCTGTCACCGCGAAGAAGGTGCGGTATCCCGCTTCCGATATCGGTCACAAACCCGAGCCCCTTTGCGTCAGCCTTCGGTTTTATGGCTCCCACAAGCTCGTCTATTACTTTTAAAAGATCGTAATCACCGGGGATTATATCGACCTTTCCCGCCTCCATCATAGAGAAGTCGAGAATATCGTTTATCATACCGAGAAGAGCTGTTCCCTCTGTGCGGATCTTTTCGGAACATTCCGTGATCTGTGCGTCGGCGCTGCCCTGCAGTATAATATCGTTTGCTTCGAGGACCGCCTTGATCGGAGCACTTATCTCGTTAGTCATATTTGACAGGAACAAAGATTTCGCTTCGCTTGCGGCAAACGCGCGCTCGGATATATCAATGAGCTTGTCGCGCTCACGCTTTTCCGCATCTATATCCTCCGAAAGCCACAATACATGGGTGAGCTTACCGTGTTCATCGCGGCGTGAAGCGATAAATCTTCCGCGCCTCCACTGCTTGTCGGTATTAAGATACTCTATCGTGATAGTATTTTTATTTCTCAGACGGCGTCCAAGGGTATCCAGATCCGTGAATCTGAGGACATTATCACGGTAGGATTCGTCCGTTACCGTTTCCATTATCTTCCTGAACGCAGCCCGTGCATTCTCATGTGTCTCGGTCAGGATACTGTTCACGAGACTGCTGTCCGACTTCATCTGTGTGAATGTGTCATTTGCAAGGTCGATCTCGTGGGCAGTAAGATAGATATTGGAAATAGAAGAGATACGATAGTTGAGCGTCTTCGCGTCCTCGGTGAGCTTGTCGCGGCTGCGCTTTTCTTCGTCTATGCCCTCAACAAGATACATGACGTGAGCAATAGTCCCGTCGGGATTTCGCTTTGAAACAACGAACCGTGCTCTGCTCCATACCTGGCGGTAGCTTAAAAATTCCTCGGTTATCGTGTCCTTGTCGCTAAGCCTGTCGTTCAGGGTCGAGAAATCCACGAAGTCATGTATCGACGCGCGGGTCGTGATATCCGACATCGCGTTCATGACATCATACATGGACTGCTGAACATTCTCGACATGGGGGCCGATAAGCTCGGAAACTTTCTTGACGCTTGTCTTTATCTCGCTGAACGTGTTGTTGTTCAGGTCGATGTCATACATGGAGAAGTAGATGTTCGCAATGGAGGAGATCTGTTCGTTCATGCTTCTCAGCGTTTCTAAGGTCAGGTCGCGGTCACGCTTTTCGGCGTCGATATCCTCGATAAGGTACATAGCCTGTGCGACTTTTCCTTCCGGAGTTCTCTCCGATACTATGTAGCGTGCCCTGCGCCATTTTTCATCTGCGCTCAGAAACTCGGTAGTGACGGTATTGACATCTTTCAGCCGCCCGTCGAGCTTGCTGAAATCCACAAAATCGAGAATGCTGTCACGGGTGGTCTCATCTGAAAACCTGGTCATTATCATGCGTATCATCTGCTGACAGTTGTTACGCGTCTCGCCTATCATTGCCGCTGCCTCGGCTTTGTTGTTCTGCACCTCGCTGAACGTATCGTTCAGGAAGTTTATCTCGTGCATGGATATGTAAATGTCCGCTGTGGAAGAAAGCTGTTTGCTCAGGCGGTCCGCCACCTCTTCCTTTCTATCCGACCGTCTGTAAACAATAACGATCACATTAAGAACAATGACTGCAATAACAACACTCATTCCCGCATTCAGAACGATGCTGTTCCTGAACTGGTTGTTGATACCCATAGAATCGCTTCTCAGGACAAGATACCAGCCCAGCGCGTCCAGATATTTGGATACTGTCATCTGACCGTTTTCGTCGGAAACGAACACGTTATCGGAGTTTGCATCCGAACCGGACCGACTGATGTCAATATATGTGTTTTCGATGTTGACATCATCAATATCGACCTGCACAAGACCGTCCTTGTCAACAAAGTTCACTTTTACGCCGTACTCGTTCTGTGCGTCCGAGAAGATCTTCTGGATCTGGGTCATACGCAGCCCTACCGAACATACACCGAGCAGCACATCGTTTTCGTCCTCTATGCGCACATCAACGAATATCGTCCACTGATCCTGATTTACTTCGTCAACATCGACGTTAAGATAGTACTTCTCATTTCTGTCGATAAAGTTCTTGTACCATATATCGTGATCGTCATTCTCAACGTCGATGACCTTGTTCAGCCCTTTGTCAGTATAATACCGCCGACTTTTCTCGGATATGATGTTTGCCGCATCGTAGTCGTACTGCGATTTTATCTTGTTGAGATATTTACGGAAAATCTCGATCATCTCGTCTTCCGAATAGTTATCCTCGTTTTTGAGCATCTCTATGACGAAGTTGTCGCAGGACATAGTCTTCGACACCGTCATAGGCTCACTGAGCTTGCTCGATATCATATCGTATATGCGGTAAGCGAGCATGGTATTTATCTCTTTTGTGTTCTCCCGCGCCATGTTCGTGAGCGAAAAAACGGACACCGACGTAAACAGAAGCATACTCACAAGCACCACTATAAATACTACCACAAATCTTTTGCTCTTCATTGTTTTCTCCATTTATGCAGAATATATATGTTCCCGAGTCGGTTTTCCGGACCGGCCGTATGTCGTCAAAGCGCAGTCCGGCTCTCGTCTTCTGCATATGCACCGTTTCCCGCGAATTCCGTGACAATATCACACGATACGGGAACTGCCGGTGTTTTCGGACTGTCTCTGCGCTGTCATAAAAAACAGCAGACTCAAATGATATGGGTCTGCTGTGTTTGTCGGGAAAGGCTTTTCCTGAAACAATATCTCTATATCGATCCCGGCTCATGCCCGCCCGGCGTTCAGCCTTCTTCCTCCACATCTTCGGCAGCAGCCGTGATAAGAAGATCGACCTTGTACTCCTCGCCGGTGACCCACGCGCGTGCATTCGTACCCTTGAGGCGGAATGTGACAGAAACGCTCTTTGAGCCTTCGCTTATTTCCATTCCGAGAAGGTTGATAGTAGCGTAGATATCGGAAGATGTCATAGTCTGGATATAGTTGGAGTAGCCGACCACATTCACCAGTATCTCATTGGTGAGGATCTTGACATCATACTTTGACGGGTTGTTTATGACCGTGAAATTCTCGGCAGGCACAGTAAATCCGAGCTGACCGAACTCATCGGCTTCGGGGAATGTGACCGTGATGGTCTTGTTGCCCGAGATGTTCTTGTAGCCCTCCGGCAGCTCCACGGGAAGCGTGCGTCCGCCCTGGATATCCTTGAGAGTGAGTGCCGCAAGCGGTATCTCGCCTATGTCTATTGCAGAAAGATTGTCGATAGAGCTGTCCGGAGATGCGATAGTAAGCTCGTTTATGGACATTGCATATTCAAGATCCTCGGGGTCAAAGCTCGGCGAACCGGACTGGCCGGTGAACTTGACCTGAACGGGAAGCGTCTTGAGCTTATAAACCGGGACGCTCACAATGAAGTCGTCCGTACTGTATGCGATATCCGGCGACGGTATCTTTATGCCTATTTTGTTGAAGAAGGTCGGCGTCGCGTGAATGCCCTCTGAGTGGTCGAGAGCGCCGTCTTCATAGCGTGCGATGGCCTCGACGTGATCTATCGAGTTCACAAGACTCTCCTCACCCGTAACAGTCATATACTCCGGTGTTACCGTGACCTCGCCCTCGATCTGCATTCCGTCGGCGATCGCAAGCGAATCCGTATTCGGTACGACCTCTATCTCACGGGTGACTATCTTTATAACGCTCACTTTTGCCGTAAGATTCCGCGTCGAGATATCAACATCTATGCTGTCGTTAAGGGAATACACATCTATAGGCACATCATACACGCCTGCCTCATAGACCTTAGAAAGATCACAGGCTGCGGCGAAGTCATCTGCGGTAAGCTGGCTTATCGAGTAGCGCTTGCCGTTTATCTGTATGGTGACATTCTGTGTATCCACCGAACTTATGCGAAGGTCTTCTTCGTTCATGAAGTTCGTTGGCTCACAGCTAACCGGGATATTCGTGATATGGAGCGAGATATCCGGGAAGATCTGTATCGAAATGAATATCCAGATTATGACGGAGAACACGAGAGCCTGGATTATCGTCTTTATGTTTCTTACAAAGCCCCTTGCGAAGCGGTCCAGTACTTTGCTCATTTTCCGGCGCCGCCTTTCTTTGCATTTCCGGAGGACTTGTTTTCCTTCGGATTTTTCTTCTTTTCCTTGGTCTTTTTAGTCTCCGGCTCGTCAAGAAGAAGTCTGTTCCGCAGGTAATTGCGGAGCTTCTCCCGGTCGAACCCGCGTTCGAGCCTGCCGTTCTCGGCTATGGAGATCATGCCGGTCTCTTCGGAGACGACAATGATTATGGCGTCCGAGACCTCACTCATGCCGATAGCGGCGCGGTGACGCGAACCGAGCTCCTTGTTTATGAGTTCTTCCTTCGAGGGCTTCGGCAGGAAGCAGCCCGCCGCGTATATCATACCGCCGCGCATTATAACTGCTCCGTCGTGAAGCGGAGTATTGGGGAAGAATATGTTTCTGAAAAGCTCCTCGCTGGGTATGGCGTTGAGGATAGTACCGGTCTCGATCTGTTCACCGAGCTTGGTCTGGCGCTCGATTACGATGAGCGCGCCTGTGGCAGTACGGGAAAGCTTCTCACAGGCGAGACTTATCTGATCCACGGCAAGGACTTCCCTCCCCTGGTCTTCGGGAACGGAAGCGTCAAAAAGCTGCATCGGCTTCATCATCTTCGAGCGTCCGACCTTTTCGAGGGCGCGCCTGAGTTCCGGCTGGAACATGACGATGAAGGCTATGAGACCGACGTTTACGAGCATCTCGCTAATAACGCGCATAGCCTTGAATTCGAGCTGATACAGTATGAAAAGAACTGCCGCGAGAGCAACAACTCCCTTGACGAGCTGTTCGGCTCTTGTCTCACGCACCAGTTTTATGACCCAGTACAGTATAACTGCGAGGAAAATTATGTCAAGAACGTCAACGAACGTGACCGATCGCAAAACGCTTACGAGCGAATTCCATATATCAGTGAGGTAAAATATAATTGTCTGCACGTTGCTTCATCCCAGCTTCAAAATAGAGTTACATATAATATTGTACCATATTTTTTCAAAATTTCAAGTGTTTTTTTGCAATTTGATGACTTTTTTACTAAAAAAGCATCCACGTGATCCTTCCGTGAATGCCTGTTCTGTCATTGTTCTTTCGGCCGGCGCTTTACGACGGACTCCACAACGCTTGTGAGCACCTTTTCGTCCCTCTGGTTGAACACATCTATTGTCACGGTAAGGATACCGTTGTGCTCATTTCTGAACGAAAGTCCGGTGACTTTTGCGACTCCGCGGAGCACATCTCCCGCGAAAACCGGCTTTGACCATTCGACCGCCGTTGACTTGCCCGCGACGAGATCGTCTCCCGCGAAATCAAGGCTGGTGTACTGCGACCACACCGACAGGAACGAGAGCATTCCCGGGGCTATGAGCTCGCCGAAACGGGTCTTTTTCGCGAAATCCTCATCGGTATGTATTTTTACCGGGTTGTATCTGTTGGCGAAATCGAGCATCTCTTCCTTCTCGATGACGATGTTCTCCACCGTAACTTCCGAGCCTATCTGTATATCTTCCAAGTACATAACTTATCCCTTTCGTCTGTCTCTGTCTGTATATCTGTATAATGTATGTCTTTTATATGCAGTAATCGCTGCCTGATGCTCCGCCGCTGTGTTCAATGATATCGGCGAGGGTGATGCCGTCGAGATACTTCGTGATGGCATCGTAAAGCCCTTTCCACACATAGAGCGTAGCACAGCTTTCCGCTCTCGGGCAGTCATTCACTTCATATTCGAGACAGGTGACAGGCGCGAGACTTCCTTCTGTGGCGCGAAGCACCTCTCCCACGGTTATGTCCTTTACGGGCTTTGCAAGGGCATAGCCGCCCTTGTTCCCTCTGTTTGTGCGGAGCATACCGTTTTTGGTCAGAAGCGGCACGATCTGTTCAAGGTATTTCTTGGAAATAGTCTGGCGATCTGAAATCTCCTTCAGAGAGATGAAGCCGTCCTCTTCCCTCGATGCTATATCTATAAGCATTCTTAACGCATATCTTCCCTTTGTCGAGATCTTCATGTCAGCCCTCCGTCCCGTTGTTTGCATATAACTGTATATAGATTTATTATACCATAACTGCGGTAGGTTTTCAAGTGATTTTGCAAAAATCGTATATTTTGCATAAATCAGACCGTCCCCGGAACACCGGAAACGGTCTGTAACACTGTTTATTTCGACATCTTGAGCATATCGCCGAGCTTGAGTCTGTTGCCGGTATGAAGGATTATCGCCTCATATACTCTTGCAACGAGCATCATAACAACGGCATCTGCGGCTGCCATTATTACGATCGAGATTATCGTCTGGACGATATCGGCTTTTCCGAGAAGATAATCCGCCGGAAGAATGAACGGCGAAGATATAGGAAGATAGCGTGCGACCATGGACATAGTGTTCTCCTCGCCTGTTACCTGGGGGAAATATGCAAGGTAAAAGCCGAGAACTCCGATTATGGAGATGGGCTGGATAGCGGAAGAAAGATCTTCCATCTTGCTTATGCTCGCGCCCGCAAGTCCCGCAAGCCCCGCAAAGAACAGAAATCCCAGGATAAACGAAAGTATCATTACGATGAAAACTGTCGCATCTACTCCGGAGAATGCAGCCCCGACATCGTTCACAAAGTCTACGGCACCGGAAGCCGTTCCTTCCGCCATGACAGTCCCCGCAAGAGCGGAAGCCTTGGAAACTATACCGAAAGGCAGGGATATCACGAATCCGAGAACGCCGCCCGCACCGATGATGATAAACTGCAGCAGCGATACACAGCACATAGCGAGCACCTTTCCTATGATGATCGCAAGGGGCTTTATCGAAGTCAGCAGGTACTCGATTATGCGGGAAGATTTCTCGATAGCCACAGACTGCGCAACGAGCTGGCTGTAGGAGAAAATGAAGATGAAAAGGACTATCGACGATATCATCGGCACGACCGCGTTCAGTATCATCTGTATCTCGCTTACAGGCTCCTCGCCGGCGCTGCTGACATGGGAGCGCACATCTGCCATAGCCGCCGCCACATTATCCTCGGAAACGCCGAGGTGCACGAGATACTGTGCTCTTACGCCGCTTGCTATGGACGAGCTGAGTGCCGAGCAGTCACCCTTGTCCACCAGCGATTCGCCGCCGGAATACTTCGACTCTACCGACAGAACGCCGTTCGCGGAAGTTATGACCGATACCACAGCTCTCTCCGTAGTATCCGCGATCTCGGCGATCTTTGCCTGCGCCTCATCGTGTGTGAGCTCCTTGAGAGCTATGCCCGAAGCGCTCGCGAACGCATCGAAACTCAGGGGGATATCCGTCTCGTTGCAGATATACAGAGTCTCTACGGTGAAGATGTTTTCGCCTTTTGCAGCTCTTTCAGCCTTATCTATCTCATCGTTCAGCAGCAATACCGGCAGAAAATCCGCAAGGAATGCGATAAGCGCAACGATAAGCGCTATGACCACGGTGCTTATAATGAACGACTTGGTCTTGATATGCTGATTGAATGTAAATCCGAATACTTCTTTCCAGCCCTTAGTCTTCATTTACATCACCCCCGCATTTCTCAACAAAGAGCTCGTGCAGCGACGGCTCTCTCAGATCGAACTTTATCACGTTTATGCCGCTGTCTATCATCTCTTTGAGCATCTTTCCCGCGTCCTCCTCGGATCTTACCTTGAAGGAAGAGCCGTTGGGAGTCTCCTCAACGAGTGTGAGCCCGCAGCGTTCCGCGATCTCCATGAAAGGCTTGTCTGCCTTTACGGTGAGGTTCTCGCGTCCGCGTTCACGCTTTATATCATTGAGGTTGCCCTGCATTACCACTTTTCCCCGGTGGAGAAGCACAAGGTCTTCACAGAACTCCTCTATCGTCTCCATCTGGTGGGACGACATGATTATGTACTTGCCGCTGTCGCGTTCCTCACGGATAACGCTCTTGAACAAGTCGGCGTTGACGGGGTCGAGACCGCTGAGCGGCTCATCGAGTATGATTATCTGAGGGTTACAGAGAAGCGCGGCTGCAAGCTGGACCTTCTGCTGATTGCCCTTTGAGAGCTGTTCCGCCCGCATCTTTCTGTACTCATCTATCCTGAGGCGGGAGAAAAGATAATCTATGGCGGGTGCGGCTTCTTTCTTCTTCATACCCTTGATAGATGCAAAATAAAACATCTGTTCTATGATGTTGTATTTCGGATAAAGTCCGCGCTCCTCCGAAAGGTAGCCCACCTGCTCCTTCATTATATCGAGCGGTGCGCCGTTCCACGTCACGGTACCGCTGTCTCTGGACAGCATTCCGAGTATCATTCGTATAGACGTGCTCTTACCGGCACCGTTTGTGCCGAGAAATGCGAACACGCCGGGTTTTGTTATCTCAAACGAAAGATCCTCCACCGCAACTTTTTCCCCGAACTTTTTTGAGAGATGTTCGACGACAAGTGACATGATTTACCTCCTTTATGGGTACCTCTAAAAACCGCTTTGAAAAGAGAAAATGAGATAGCTGCGTCGGATACAAGGAAAGCCGACGAAGCCGGGCTGGCGCCCGGTTAGGAGGTTTGACGCAGTAGACGGCGTGGCTAGCTCTTTTTCTCTCAA
>JAGBMA010000203.1 GCA_017635095.1 Ruminiclostridium sp.
CCTGTATGACTATATCAGAGCTTTTCAAAAATACCGTTTTGAAGAATACTCTCCAATGCTGTGATCGCCGTATCATACGAAACAGTTTCAAACAGCAGAGGTACGGTTATAGTATCGTAATCGTCCTTATATATCTTCTTTTGAATGACCTCTCGGAGAATATCGGTCACATTTGCGCCTTCCTGAACCGAAAGGCACATCTTGTGCGGTCTACGTTCATCAGCAACTGATAATGCAAGCTCTTTCAGCGTATCGTCTAACGTTACGATCTCAGACAGCTTGTAAATATCGTAGATGTGCCTTGAATGCTCGGCGGTGGTATTCAGCAGATAATAATCCGCCAAAGCATACATCTTGTCGATCATTGTCCGTTCAGCAGTCTGAACATTCAGCGTAAACGGCTCTAAATCATATTGCATAATAAAAGCGTCATATCCGTTTTCGTGAAGATATTGATAGATCAGGCTGTCTGTTGACATTACCTTTGTTGGATAAGCTCTTTGATATATCGCAGTTTCAACGATTAGCTGTTCCTTTAGGTAAGCAGCGGACAGTGATGAGGGATAGTCGATAATATATCGGTTGTAGTCCCTGCGACTTTTGATAGAATCGGCATTGTTAAGATCAAAGTCCAGCTCACTAATGATTTGCGTGATATTCATTTTGAGCTGCTTTCTCTTGCTTTCAGACGGTTTCTTTTCAGACTGTACGTTCAGGTCAATATCCTCAGAAAAACGCTTGATGATATGATAACACTTTGACAGTGATGTACCGCCCTTGAAAACAATATCCGGCATTACAGCGGCGATCCTTTTCAGGAAAAGGGTTACAAAATAGTCCTTCTCAACGATCTCTGCCTTGACTCCGAGATATTCAGAAGTCCGCAGGACAAGCTGCTCAAAAGTATCCTTTTCATTATGCAACATAATAGATCACTCCGCTTTCTATAAGATTTCGCAAAGCCTTGTCAGGAAAAAAAGGCGCATATTTTGTAACAAGCTCCTGAGAGATATTGCATTTTCTGATCCAGCTTTTGATGACAGCTTTTCTTTCATCGTCAAAATAACCCGATGAAATGCTGTTCATCATTTCAAGAAATTGCAAAACAAAGATATTGTCATTGTCTATCGTGACTCTTGACTTTCGCAGGATAACTTCCTGATTTCCAATTTTAACTCTGCGCAGCTTAGAGTTTTCATTGTTCGTTTGGATTTCGGGGATATTCGACATCTGTGTAGAAAGTCCTGCCTGCTGCAATGCAGTAATTCCGGTATAGAAACCGATCCGCTTTCCTTTTTCGGACAGATATTTTCGTTCGATGATCCTGTTAGGATTCAGAATGCTGTTTCCAAACGGCGTTTTGACAGGGATATAATAGATACCTCTTTCGTAGCGAATTACCTGACCGCTTTCACACAGTTTTGCAAGCTCTTTTTTGAGCCAAATATCGGAGTAATCCTCATAACGAATATCTGAAAGGAATATCGGCTCATTCTTACCAAATGTTTCAAGAAGATAATCATACAGCATAATCAACACCTCCCATGTTGTACTGAATATATTATACTACATTTGACCTGATAAGTCAATAGTAATATATACCGAAAGGAGAAATTTAATGTCAATTTTGATCGTGGGCGAAAAGCCCAGCGTTTCCCGTGCAATCAGTGCGGTGGTCAGAGCTTCATCTGCACACAAAGGCTACACCGAGGGTAACGGCTATGTCGTTTCATGGTGTGTCGGACACCTTGTCGGTTTGAAGTTCCCAAACGAATACGGCAACGGCTGGGACCAGAGGTGGAGCTTTACACAGCTCCCTATGCTCCCCGAAAAGTGGCAGTTCCGTGTGACTGACAGCACAAAGGCACAGTATGAGCTGCTGAAAAAACTTATGAACAGAGTTGATGTGTCAGAGATCATCTGTGCGACCGATGCCGACCGTGAGGGCGAGTGCATTTTCCGCTATGTGTATAACATGGCAAACTGCAAAAAGCCTGTGAAGCGTTTATGGGTATCAAGCCTTGAAGAGTCGGCTATCCGCAAGGCACTCACAACGATGAAGCCTATGTCCGCATACGATAATCTGTTCAATGCAGGCTATGCCCGTGCAAGGGCTGACTGGCTTGTGGGAATGAACGGTTCAAGATTGTTTTCCGTTCGCTATGGCGGTAAGCTCAACATCGGCAGAGTGCAGACTCCTACACTTGCAATGATCGTTCAGCGTGATGCGGAGGTCAATGGATTTATCAAGCAGAAGTATTACACGGCAGACCTGAACTGCGGTGAGTTCATTCTTTCTTCTGCAAGAATAGACGATGAAAATGCCGCCGATACGCTTGTTACTGCCTGTGACGGCAGTACGGTTACAATCAGCTCGGTCAAGCGTGGGGTCAAGACCGATAAAGCTCCGAAGCTGTATGACCTGACCACGCTCCAAAGAGAAGCAAACAAGGCTTTCGGCTATACGGCACAGCAGACGCTCGACTATACGCAGTCGCTCTATGAAGGCAAGCTCGTCACTTATCCTCGTACTGACAGCCAGTATCTCAGCGATGATATGGCGCAGACGGCACTTGATGTGGCAAAGCTCTGTGATACCTATTTCGGGTTCGGTATCTCGCATACTCCCGATATTTCAAAGGTCATCAACAACAGCAAGGTTTCAGGGCATCATGCAATTATCCCCACAAGCGGTATTGCAACCGCTGACCTTTCTTCTCTGCCGTCGGGTGAAAAGAATGTACTTACGCTGATCGCTACAAAGCTGATCTGTGCAACGGCTCCGGCGCACAAGTATGAAGCGGTCAAGTTCACAGGTATCTGCAACGGTACGGAGTTCACGGCAGCAGGCCGCACGGTGCTTGAAATGGGTTGGAAAGCCTATGCAAAGCAGTCTGACAAGAAGAATGATGAGAAGTCTCTGCCTACGGTATCTGAGGGACAGACCTTCACGGCAGCAGCAAGCAAGGGTGAACACTTCACAACTCCGCCGAAGCCCTATACCGAGGACACGCTTCTTTCCGCTATGGAGAGAGCCGGAAATGAGGACTATGACGAGGACACCGAAAAGAAGGGACTCGGCACTCCTGCCACAAGGGCGGCGACCATTGAAGCACTTGTGAAAAACGGCTATGTGGAGCGTGTCGGCAAACAGCTCAGGGCGACTGATAAGGGTAAGGAGCTTGTGACCGTTGTTCCCGATGAAGTCAAGTCCGCAAAGCTGACCGCAGAATGGGAGTCGAAGTTACAGCAGATCGAACACGGCAGCCTGCCCGAAGGTGTCTTTATGTCGGGCATTACGCAGTTTATCACTGAAATGTGCGGTAAATACGGCTCAGTGGATAAGTCTGTTTCTCTTTCTGACGGCGGTAATGAGCCTATCGGGAAATGCCCGAAGTGCGGTGCAGATGTAGTCAAGGGTAAGTTTGGCTTCTACTGCAAGGGCAAGTGCGGTATGAATATCGCTAAGGTGTATTGCGTGGAGCTTTCCGATGCCCAGGTCAAGGGACTGCTTGACGGCAAGTCCACAAGCTACACATCAAAGGGCAAAAAGACGATCGTCCGCCCTGAGATCGTGGAGAATCCGTACAATGGGAAGATGTACTATCAGTGGAAAACAGAAAGGGGTAGCAAGAATGGATAACAAACAGCTTGCGGAAGCCGCAAAGATCCTCGGTGTCTCCGAGGACAGCATTTCCGCTATGGACGATGAGATCAAAAACAGTATGACAGCGGTCTTTGAACAGGTCGCCGTCAAAAACGATGAGGACAAAAAGGCTGTCTATGAAGCCCTCGACAATCTGTGGCAGAAAGGCTCTATCTACATTGAGCTGAGTGAAGTCGCAAAGTCCACGGGTATCACTACCGAAACGCTCCGCAGCCTTGACTATGATACTCAGCAAACTATCGTCTATGAGTTCATGATGGACAGCTCTCAGACCGCCCGTTTCTATGACCTTGTGAACAAGGCACTTGCGGTCGCTGACCTCCCGAATGTGGCAAAGCTCATCGGCACTCCCGTTCGTGAGCTGAGGTCGCTCCCTCGCCGTATTCAAGAAAACATCTGCGGTGCGTATGCAATGGAGTACGATGCAGACAGCACCAACACCGACCTTATCGACACGATCAGGGAGATGATCGCTCCGTGACAGATTTCCCGTATATCGGCGGTATCGAAGTCTCCGCTATCCAGAACCGTGAGTTTATCCGCATTGAAACGGACAATGCTCAGGCTATCGTGGTGGCGCTCGACAAGAGCAATATTCCATTTTCTGCCCGATTTGGCGATGCCGAAATGGTGCTGACCTATGACGGCAGCTACAAGGAACAGGTCGAGGAGATCATCGCAAAGGCACAGTCCGGCGACTATGAAGCATTGCTCCGTGAGCTGCAAGTTTACGGAGTGCCTAACGGCTATTATCGACTGCTCGGTGAAGTTGCGGAGCTTCTGAATACAACAGTGAGCTTTTTGCAGTCCCGTCCCGATGAAGTTCAGCTATTGCTCTGCAAGTTCTATGTTGATCTGTGGCTCTGCGACAGGGCTACGCTTCAGCGTGAACTTGACCGTATCATCACGGTCAACGGCAGAACGCTCTCGGATATTTCGGAGTATGAACGCAAGAAGCAACAGGACAAAACTCCTGCTGAACCCGTGCAGACGGCGGATAAAGTTCGCTCATTTGCGGAGCTTTACGATGAATACCAGCGCCGTCATGCCAATGACCACTTTACAAGAGAAGCCCATAAACATCTGGCTGAGATCGCCCGACGCAGACAGCGTGACGAACAGGAGCGAATTGCTCAGACAGAAGAAAGAGAAAGGAAGAACAGACCATGAAGAAGTTTATCATCATCGGAAGTGCTGTTGTTACGGCTGTGACCGCAGCGGTTATCATCATCGTGAGAAAGAGAAAGTGAGGTAGCCTATGCCCGTACAGGATAATGACGATAAGAGAACCGCCGACCAGCCTGCGGTCGATGCGGAGGAGGAAATTAGAAGAAAACAGGCGCAGGCGCAGGAACAGCAGCAGGAGGAGTCCGGCGCTCAGAAGTCGGGAAAACTTCTTCCTTTTCTGAATGCAAAGGCAGAGCATCATCAGAGCCGTATCGACTCTCTTGATGAGAAGATCGCCAATCAGACGGACAAGATCGACCGCAACAAGGCAAAGATCGAAGCACTCTCCGCTAAGGCAGACAAGCTCGAAGATACGAACCGTATGCTGAAAGCGACTATCGGCAATCTGCCAGGTATCCGCACTCTCATCGCAAATAACGAGAAGCGTATTCAGGCTATCCGTGAGGTCAAGATCCCGAAGCGGCAGGAAAAGATAGATCAGGGTTGGAAGAAGATCGACACCCTGACCACAAAGCGTGACCGTATCGAACACAAGCTGAACCGTGTGATCGCTCTCAATGACACGATCAAGAGCTTCGGTATCCACTTCAACAAGGAGCGCCGTGAAGCATTTGCAGATGCAATGACACGACTGAACAGCTCGACCGTGGACTGCCTGTCGGATAAGAAAGCTACACTTGAAGCCAAAAGGCAGGATATTCTTGACACCTATAACGCTCCTGAAACGAGTGCCGTTGACAAGCTCAAACTCGGTGAACAGCTCAAGGGCGTGAATGAGCGTATCGGCGCACTGGAAAGCAAGATCATGAAGCTCGCCCGTCCCGAAACCCACTATGAGGAGCAGACCAATGACCAGCTCGATGCTTCTATGGTTCTCACAGGCGACAAGCTCGGTGAAATGGTGCAGAACGGCACTATGGATATGCCATCACTCGCAGAGGGTGCTGTTCAGGCTGCACAGGAGGTCGAAACGCTTGACAGATCACAGGTCGCTTCAATTGCTGACAAGCTCGTTGACCAGCCGCTTGCAAGTGCGGAAATGCAGATGGAAGATGATTACAACATGATCGACGGTATCATCAACAACGGCAGCAAGGAAGACATCGACAAGGCAAGAGCTGAACTTCGTGAGGGTATCAAAAACATGGAGAGCCTTGCGGAGAATCCCTTTGTTCCCCAGGAAATGAGGGAGAATGCCACGGCAGAGCTTGAAAAGATGCGGAAACAGCTTGAATTGCTTGACAGCGCCGATGAGATCGAGGTCGAGTCATGGCTCATGACTATGGTGGATAACGGCGATGCAGTCCTCACCGATGACGGCGGTTTCAAGGTCAACCCCGATTATTACAAGGAGTTGCCGAG
>JAGBMA010000204.1 GCA_017635095.1 Ruminiclostridium sp.
GGTTTTGCAGATTTATCTCAATGGCGTTCCGTTCGCATATCATGTGGTCTATACTGTAAAGGTTGCACCGAGAATAGGAATTTATGACATCATTATCAACACTTGTGAAGTGATGACTTAAAACATTATTTCGACAACGATAGGTACGCCCGTGATACAAGTAAGAAAATCAAAGCAGTTTTCAAGTCCAAAGGACAGTCGGGAAAGCCCTTGACAGCGCATCCTATCTATGGTTACAAGAAATCCGAGTACGATAAGAACGTGTGGGAGATCGACGAGGAAGCCGCTGCTGTTGTTCGCAGGATATTCCAGCTTTGCATTGAGGGCTATGGTCCGGGCAAGATCGCGAGTATTCTTTCAGCAGATAAGATACTTATTCCGACTGCGTATTCGGTTGCAAAAGGTTATGCAAAAGCCGCACGGGACGTAAAAGACCCGACAAGGTGGTACAACACAACAGTATCATGGATATTAAGCTCTATCGAGTATTTGGGTCATCTCGCTAACTTCAAGACATACCGCAAGTCTTACAAGTGCAAAAAGCTGATGATGAAGCCGAAAGAAGAGTGGCTGATATTCGAGAACGCCCACCCCGCGATAATCTCCCAGCACGACTTTGATTTAGTGCAGGAGATTCGTTCCCACCGCCGCAGACCTCAGAAGCACGATGAACCTAATCCATTTTCGGGGACTGTATATTGTGCAGACTGCGGCTCAATGATGCGTCTTACCAGATGTGTGAACTTCAAGGCAAATCAGGAACATTTGAGATGCGGCAGATACGCAGACAGCAGAAGCGACTGTACCGCTCATTTTATCCGGACTTGTGTATTGAGAGACCTTGTTGTCGGAGAGATAAACAAACTTCTCACTGATATTCACGCTGATGAAGATGAGTTTATCAATACCGCTATGGAACACTCCGCAAGCATACACTTTGATGAAGTCAAGAAAGCAAAGAAAACTCTCGCAAAATATGACAAGAGAATCGCGGAACTTGACAGGCTTTTCAACAAGATCTATGAAGATAACGCACTCGGAAAGATAAGCGACGAGCGGTTTGAGCAGATGTCCAAAGGCTATGAGGACGAACAGAAGAAGCTGAAAGCAGACAGCGAAAAACTCCGCACGTTCATTGACGAAACGGAGCAGAGAACCTCGGATATTACGCAGTTTGTTGAGATCGTCAGAAAATACGAGACCATAACCGAGCTCACACCCGAAATTATGCACGAGCTCGTTGAACGTGTCGTAGTTCACGCACCCGACAAATCCAGCGGACACCGCGAACAGGAAGTCGAGATACATTTCAGATTTAATGTCGCTTCGGTAACGGCTATCATTGACAGCAGAGAATATGATTTGAGACTGCGCAGTGCATGACCCGCTGAAGATGTTTCCCAAGCGTCGCACATTGCGGCGCTTGAAAGGAAACGTCAAAAGCGCTTAACTACGCAGTCTTACGGCAAAACCGGAATACTTCTTTATGAAATAGCAGCAATTGCTGCTACACATATCCGAAGTTAAAAAGCACAATTAAATCATGTCTTTTCACACGTCGAAAAAGCCTGCATTTCTACCAAAATAAAAATGCGCACTAAAAGACATAACTATTCGGATTTATGTAGCAATTATATTTTACCACAATTTCTAAAAAAATGCAATATTTTTTTCATAATTTAGTGACATTTACCCGAAAATATGTTATAATACCCGAAAGGAGTGTGATGATATGGGATTGTTCGGGAAGCTGTGGAAAGCGGCTGATGATGAGCCGGACGTTTACGATGAGGACGAGGTCGATGAGCTTATCACCGACAGCGAGCTGTATGTCGAGGCGCCGCCGCTTGAAAGCACAGTCGTCACCGTTACTCCTAAGGATATCTACAGGATAGATATGTCGGCGGTACTTGAGAATATCGCGGAGCTTCCCTACGAGTTCCGGTGTTATCTCGACACGCGGCGGGCTTTTACGAAAGCTTTTGAGCAGTGCCGCGAGGAGATCGTGGGCTATGAGAGCTATGAGGGCGGACGTTCCGCGGAATATACCGCCGGTTTCGGCTATGACGATCACGACATCACCATTGACTTTACGCTGTCCCGTGACAGTGACGGTTCACCCTACCGCTTTACTGCGGACATAAAAGTTGACGAATGAAAGGATAAGACCATGATAACAGTTTCACCAATGTTCAGCGATCACATGGTATTGCAGAGAAACAAGCTTATAAGCGTATTCGGCTCGGGGGAGAGCGGCGAGGAAGTCACCGTGGCTCTCGGCGGCGATACTGCAAAGACCCGGGTGCGCGGAGGCAAATGGCTTGCGGTGCTTCCTGCCCGTGAAGCGGGAGAGGGGCTTGAGATGACGGTGACCGCCGGGGGATCTTCCCGCACGTTCATTGATATTGCAGTAGGCGAGGTATGGCTTGCGGGCGGTCAGTCAAACATGGAGTACGAGCTGCAGAACTGCACCACCGGAAAGGCGCATCTTGAGAATGATGCCGGCGTGAAAGTACGGTTCTACTATGTTCAGAAGATAGTGAACAAGGAGCCGGGATATACCGAAAAGATCACGAATAACGGCTGGCAGCTCTTCGGCAGCGAGAATGCGAAGTGCTGGTCTGCTGTGGGCTACATATATTCGAAGCGGCTTTCGGAGAAGCTTGGCTGCACAGTGGGAGTTATCGGCTGCAACTGGGGCGGCACGAAAGCATCTCACTGGATGAGCGCGGAAAGTCTTGAAAAGGACACGGATATGCGCTTTGATTACGACAAGTACTTAGCGGCAATGGCGGGGAAGACCGAGGAGGAGATGACCCGCGAATACCGCGAGTACGAAACATATAACAACGAATGGAACAAGCGCAGTGCCGACTACTATACAAACACGCCGGACGCGGACTGGGACGGCTGTCTTAGGGTATGCGGCGAGTGCAGGTACCCGGGGCCGCCGCTCCCGCTCAATCCGTTCAGCCCCACAACGCTGTACAACAGCATGATAAAGGTGGTCTGCCCGTACACGCTTGCGGGATTTCTGTACTATCAGGGCGAGAGCGACGATGACAACCCGCAGAACTATTACAAGCTCCTGCGCGGGCTTATTGAACTGTGGCGGACGGACTGGGGAGACGAAAGCCTGCCGTTTCTTATTGTGCAGCTCCCGATGCACCGCTACAGCGGCGACTCCGACCGGAAGAACTGGTGCATTATCCGCGAGGCGCAGGAAAAAGCGTATCGTACAATAAAAAATACCGGTCTTGCAGTTGCCATAGACTGCGGCGAATTCAACGAGATCCACCCCAAGGACAAGGAAGTTGTTGCGGAACGGCTTTACGATCAGGCTCTATTTCATGTGTATCATAACGGCGGGAACGCTCCGCTTCTTTGCAGTTCGGTTCATTTTGCCGGCGGCGCTGCTCTTATAGAGACGAACTCAGCCTCTGCTCTTGAAGTGCGCGGCAGCAAAGCAGGCTTCGAGCTTGCGGGCGATGACGGCGAGTACCACCCCGCCGACTTCACTCTTAACGGCTCCTGCATCACCGTTTCTTCCCCTGAAGTCCCCGACCCTGTCTCTGTTCGCTACCTCTGGACAAACTACAGCTCTGACATTCCCGTTTATAACGCCGCCGGTCAGCCCCTTGCTCCCTTTCGGCGCGCGTAGCGCGTGTGGGGCTCCGCCCCCTTTTCGCCCTACGCGGGCGGCGGTACGGCGCTCACGCGCTTGTGGGGCTCTGCCCCACACCCCGTGTCCGGCGCTCCCGCGCGTCTTAACAGACGGTTTCGGGGCTTACGCCGCCCCGAACCTGGCGGCAGGGCAAGCCCTGCACCCGAAGCTGCCGCGATTAGTCTTGACAGAAATCAGAAACATACATAAAAACAGCA
>JAGBMA010000205.1 GCA_017635095.1 Ruminiclostridium sp.
GCGCCTGCGGTGCATTTAAACAACGGACACATTCCTTGATGTCAAGCTCATTTCGTCCTTCGGACGAACAAAAGTGCAAGGAAAATCCTAAAATATATATATTTTCCTTGCACTTTTGCAGCCAATAAATTGCTTCAAGCTGCGCTATGAAGCAATTTATTGGCTGATGAGCAGACATTAATAAAGGCAATACCGCGCAAATAGTATGACCGACAAAAGCGCGGCCCGCAATGACAGCTGTGCATAGAGTGATAAGACGGAATAAGTTTTGCCTATATTTTCTTGTAACAAAATTCAGTGCTCAATTGTCTAATATAGTGAAAGGGGTGAGGATATGGAGCTCGAATTTGAGGAAATATACAGGCTTTACGCGAACGACCTGTACAAATTCATCCTGCGGCTCTGCAAGAACGAAACGCTTGCTATGGATATAATGCAGGATACTATGCTGAAAGCAATCACAACTATCGACAAATTCAACGGCTCCTGCTCCATAAAAACTTACCTTTGCACTATCGCTAAGAACAACTATTTCAATTACCTCAAACGCGCAGAGAACCGGGGCATTTCACTGGACGACGCGGTGCAGACTGCAGACGGGACTTCGTTTGAGGAAAGTCTCGACGACAAAGATTCGGCTTTGCAGATACATAAGGCATTGCACAGGCTCGATGAGCCGTATCGGGAGATATTCTCGCTTCGGGTGTTCGCGGAACTGAAATTCGCCGATATCGCCGCTGTTTTCGGGCAGTCGGAGAACTGGGCGCGCGTTATGTTCTATCGTGCAAAGAAGAAACTGCTGGAGATGCTGAAGGAGGACGGGAATTATGAATGACAGAATCTCATGCGGTATCATAGAAGACCTGATACCGCTTTACAAAGAAAACCTGTGCAGTGACGAGAGCCGGGCGCTGGTAGAGGAGCATATCTCGGAGTGCGAAAGCTGCCGCGCACTGGCTGAGAGCGTTGAGCCTCCGCAGGTCGCGGAGCTTTCGGACGATGATGAACAGAAACCGTTTCGCAAGGTGAACAGAAAGCTGAAAAGCAGCCGCCTGAAGGTAATTATCCTGTCGGTGCTGCTGGCGGTCATCGTTCTTCCGCTCCTGTATCTTACGGCGGGGCAGATGTTCCGCTGGAACGGCGCGATAAGCTTTGAGACAATAATACAGAACTTCGAGGTGCAGCGTATCGCGGACGCGTTTGCAAACGGGGATATCGACCTGTTCGCGGATTATCTTGCTTATGAATCGGAGTCCTCAGAAATATCATTCCTGGATAGTATAGATACAATAACGGAAAACGACAAGCAGGACTTGAAAGACCTGTATGTAAAAGCATTTAAAGGGCTTTCGTCCAAAGTGACTGCGGTATATACGATCTACAGTAACGGTGAGCCCGAATCGCATATTGCCGTGGATTTCAGAGACTGGTCTGTTGAAGACAGATATGTCGGACATACGGTAAGCTTTATTCTGTATAAGACATATTACGGCAAATACACAGGTTACATAAACGGTCTGTCATACGACCCGAGCGTGGAAAAAGAGGGCGCGGACGGAAAGCCCGAAAGTGATTACGGCGATTTTATCAGATGCTTTGACCTTATCGCGCATCACGACATCAACAAGTATAACAGTATTGAGAAGTTCATAGCTTCCGATGACCCGCTCGGGGAATATGATAATGGCAGTCTGTATTCGCCCGCAATATCGTATATCGGACAGTATTTTGTCCCCGAAGACCGCGACCATATCGTACAGTCAATGGTCGCGTTCCTCGAAAAAGGCTATAAGATACTGAACTGCACCGTTTCCGACCCGTGTTATGAACCCGACAGACAGATGCTTTATTACAATGTCGCTGTGACCGCAGCCGATACCGACGGACACGGTCTCGCGGTATTGCAGGCGCGTATGTTCTATGATTACCGCGGCATTTATCAACCCGAGGTCTATTCCGTAGCGCCAAACGGCTGCTCCACAGAGCTGATATACGATATACAGCATTTCTTCGGGTATGAGCTGACAAGCCCGGTGCTCACGTCAAAGACAGATGATCTTACGGAAGCAAAGGCTGTGCTTGACGAACACGGTATCAGATGCAGGATTCAGACGGGGACGAATGCCGAGACCGGCGAGCATGACTACAATGTGCTGACTTCGGACGAGGACGCACCGGAAGCCGCAGATATACTGAAAAAAATATATAATGGAAACAGCGGGTACGAAAGTTATGAGTATTGAACGTTGAAGCAAAAGCGCACAGGCAAAGGTCTGTGCGCTTGTTGATTTTGCAGTAAAAATGATGTATAATATTGTTTGAAATGACGAAATTCATTTTTTTCAGAAAAAACCGTAAGCTGTGAGGCGTCTCGTTTGTATTATATGCGAAAGGTCCTTTCAAAAAGGAAAGGGAGGTGAGATGCGAATGACCGATGATGAACTTGCGCATTACATAAAGCTGTTCCACAGAAATGTTCTCGGTGCGGCTCTGTGCTATGTGAAAAACACGAGTGACGCGGAAGATATTACGCAAGAGGTGTTTTTAAAACTTTACACCTATAACGGCAGGTTTGAAAGTGATGAGCATATAAAGGCTTGGCTGCTGAGATGTGCAATAAATATGAGCAAAAACCTTCTCCGATCACATTGGTACAGATTCTCACAGCCGCTTGAAGCTGCCGGCGAAAAGGTACATTATGATGTCGGAGAACGAGACGGACTGCTCAGGCTTATGAGTAAGATCACAAAGAAAAACCGCATCGCACTGTATATGTACTATTATGAAGGTTACTCCACAAGCGAAATAGCCAAAATAACAGGTACAAACGAAAATGCTGTCGCCGCAAGGCTCAACAGAGGCAGGCAGCAGCTCAGAAAACTTCTGACTGATGAAAGGTATGGATCTGATAATGAATTACAAAGATTTTATTGAGAACGCACTGTCCGAAGCGTATGAGAACGCCCCCTTTTCTGATGACGAATCATTATTCAACATCGTTAAAGAAAGGACGAGTAATATGGAAAAGAAAAAGTTGAGATCAAAAAAGCCGGCTGTTATTGCGGTTTCGATAGCGGCTGCTGCAGCGCTCACGGTTTCCGCAGGTGCGGCGCTGAATTGGGATATTGCGTCACTGTTTCAGAACAATAATGCAGTCGAACGTGAGAAACGTGAACAGATAGTTGATGAGATCGACAGGGAGTACAATGTCGTTAAGAATACAGATGCTGTCATAGACAGCGCTGACTCTGCAAGGGAATATGAGCTGCTCAGCAAAATTTCACATAATGTCGATATGACCGTGACTTATGACAACTATCTGATACACATCAGCGGTTACTCATGCGACGGAAGTCACGTCGAAGTGCTGTACGACCTCACATACAAGAACGGGTTCGATGAGATCAAAAGCAAGATAGAACAAGACGATCATTCGGACTTTAATCCGTTCGACCTTTGGTTGTCTGATGTAAACAGTGACGCTTTGACTACCGGCGCAAACGGTGGTCCGACTATCGACTACAATGATTACGGAGATAATATTCCGTTTTCATATAAATTTAATCTGAGAAAACCCGTTACCTCTGAAAAAGCTGTTCTCTCGTTCTTTGATGACAGAAAGAATACGGACACATCTCCGTATGATATTAAGAACGCCGTTGTTTCATTCGAGATCGATCTTACAGTTCCGGGAATGAAATCCTTGGATATAGACACAGATATTAATGAAACTCTCAATAAAGGCAGGAGCGTAAATATAAGTAAGATAAATGTCTCAACTTTCGGAGTAACAGCGTACTGTGTTATTGATGATAATAATATTGATATCTTTACCGAGCTGGGACAAATGCCGATATACATCACCTATAACAATGGAACTACAGTTGATGTTTCCGGCTACGGCAGCGGAGCCGGCGGAAATGCTCTACCGTGTGATGACGGATCTTTTGATCTTATTGTCGATATATCCTCCGGCGGTACGGTCATTGATGTTGATAACATCAAAGCAGTACAGATATATGATGAAATTATCGAATTGTAAAAGATACAACACAAAAGGTACACGGCTCGTGTGCCTTTTGTAGTATTATATCCTTGCTTTCGTGTCTGTTTAACGGCTCGGTTTTGAGCGCGACTGCGGGCAACGGCGTTCTTTGGCTATTATTCAAAGTGAAAAAACATAATAAAAATGGAAGGTCTTCGGTCAAGGTATCGGGATCGAAAAGCGCAGTGAACGATTCGGGCGGTATCACGGGGATCATGAAATGCCCGCCCTGCCACATTCTTATGCGTATCGAGCCGAGCAGTGCGTCCATTCTTGGAGTTGTCTCTTCTGCTTTGAAATTTGCGATCGCGTTCTCGATAATGATGTTATCTTTGAGAAACGGGTCGCTGATTTTTTTATCCTGTTCCATAGCCTGCACCCCCTCATTTCTGCTCCGGATAGATGATCTCGAAACTACCGTCTTCCTTTTCCCTGATAGTAACTCCTTCCGGCAGGATCTCCCCGTAAGCCGGACAGTCAAAACCCGAATGTGACGGTCTTTCGTCTATGAGATCAAACCGGTCTGCCACCTCAAGCATATCATCGGGCAGGCGCTTCCTGCATTCTTCAGTGATCTCGCCGGGAATGCCGTAGTACGATTCCGCGATTCCGCCGGCAATGCAGGTGAGCGTGTCACAGTCGCCGCCGAGAGATACGGCAGTGCGGATAACGTCCTCAAAATCCTCGCCTTCGAGGAACGATGTTATCGCCTCGGGAACAGTCTGCTGACAGGTCTCGATATGACGATATGCCGGGCGTATCTCGTCGCAGGTGCGGGAGAGATCATAGCCGAACTCGCTGATGATGTAATCGCGTATCTCGTCCTTTGTGCAGCCTGTTCTTGCCATAAATATCGCGCTTGCAGCCGCTTCCGCTCCCTTTATCCCCTCGGGGTGGTTGTGGGTCACTTCCGCTGTCAGTCTTGCGACTTTCCGGGTGCGTTCAAGGGTATCGTACAGCCAGCCGACAGATGAGACACGCATTGCAGAGCCGTTGCCGTAACTGCCGTAGGGCTTCGGGTCTTTCTCCCGCAGCCACTCATAAAACATACAGCCGTAGCCTGCGTTCGGATAGCGCTTTCCTCATTTCTGCATAGACTTCACGACTGCCGCTTTGATCTCGTCGTCGGTGCCGTTCCTTGCGTCAAGCAGCGCTTCCGCGACTGCAACAGTCATCACACTGTCATCGGTAAAGTGGGTCTGCTCGCTGAAAAGCGGGAAATCCTTTGTTTTCGGGCTCCTGTCAAACTCGTAGGGTGCGCCGATCATATCTCCTGTAATTGCTCCGTACATATCTTTTCCTCCTTGTCGCGGTCGGTTTGTTCTTACAATTGCATTATATCACAAATCCTGCACACAAAGGTCGTTTCTGAAAAGACATTTTACAAAGTTGACATATCATGCTCAAAAAGCGCTTCATTAAGCTCCATTACGCTATATCGTTTATTCTCGATGAAGTACGACACTATAAGATCCGACTTATCCGACGGAGAAAGCGCATACCCGGCTTTTGCAAGCAATTCCCGTGTTGTCGGCATATCAAGCTCTAAGGCAACAGCAAGTGCAAGCGCAGTACTTTTCTTCGGCTTATAATCCTTCTTACACTGTATCGCCGAGAATAGTTTCCGGTCAATGTTGGCTTTCTTATATACTTCGGGATTTGTAATGTCGCGCTCTCTTATCAGCCGCATCAGCATCTCGGAGAATGTTTCACCTCTGCATTTCAGAATATCGTCAAGGCTTGCCTTTTCCTGACGCTTCACTCTCATACGCTCGCGCTCGATCTCCCGTATCCGCCGCATATCGTTGGTATAGTATTCGCTGCTGACAGACTCCTCAACGTAATGCTCGTCGATATACTCGTCTATCCCCGCAAAAAGCTTTCCGGACAGCTCAAACGAGCTCTTGTCGAACACTGCTATCGTGACTTCCATATCATGCGTCAGCAGGAACTCCTGTATCACCGACAGGGCTATGTGCAGTGCTTCACCTTTTGGAAATCTGTACACACCCGTTGAGATCAACGGGAATGCTATGCTTTTGCAGTTCAACTTATCTGCAAGCTCCAACGATTTCCGATAGCACGAACGGAGCAGCTCCCGTTCGCCATGCTCTCCGCCCTGCCAGTACGGTCCGACTGTGTGTATCACATACTTTGCGGGGAGCGAGAATGCCGGAGTTGCAGCAGCATCACCGACTGCGATATCGCCAATCTTTTTGCGCTCGGCAAGCAGTTCGTCCGCTCCGGCAGCATTGTACACCGCCGTGTCAGTCCCGCCGCCGATGACAGGTTCGGGATTCGCGGTGTTCACTATCGCGTCGGCTTTTATTTTTGTGATGTCGTTTCGGATTATATTAAAAGGCATTAAGTCACTTCCTTAACAGTCGAAATATTTCTCTGCTATGCTTTTCAATTGGCGCCCGATCAGCGGAATTTCCTTATTCGGGTCAGACTTTCCCCGCCGAGTGATCGTAAGGCGCTCTCGCCGACTATATTTCCCGGCGGAAATAAAGAGTACCTCTAAAAACCGCTTTGAAAAGAGAAAATGAGAATAGCTCTTATGCCGCCCAAATAGCGCATCCATGCGCTATTTGGGCGGCATAGTCAGAGCATCCTGCTCTGGCATCGGATACAAGGAAAGCCGACGAAAGCGGGCTGGTCTGTCGGTCTTCTGTCGGTCATCCCTCTCTGGCTTCGCCACCTCCCCCAGCGGGGGAGACACCCTCTGTCTCGCAAGCTCGACACCTCCCCGCTGCCCGGGAGACCACGCCCGGTTAGGAGGTTTGACGCAGTAGACGGTCACGGCAGGAAGCCGTGGTATTGCCGCCAAAAGCGCGCAGGACGCGCGCATACAAAGCGGCATAAGGTGGATAGCTCTTTTTCTCTCAAATTGGGTTTTTAGAGGTTCCCTATAGCTCTTCGATTATATCACAGAATGATATAAAGTGTCAAGCAGACGAAGGTCCGATAATAATACAATACCGCATAAATAGCCTTTACAAATCCTGTATAAGATGCTATAGTATATTATATCGCAGTAACAAATGGTTACAGTTTCAGGAGGGACATTTTATGAGCAGATTTTCAGCAAAGCTGACCCCGAACGGATTTTCGTTCGATCCGGTCGCAGACAACAACGAAATAATTGCCGCTTCCCGTACATACACCTCAAAGGCTGACTGCCTCAAGGGATAGAGAGCGTTCAGGCGATAGCTCCCTCGGCACCCGTTGAGGATAAGACCGTCGCCGGACCGAGCCGCTTGTTACTGCATACAGGCGGCTTTTGTGATAACACAGTGAAATATGCGCAGGCTATTGACAAACTATACGAAGTCTGCTATAATAAAAAACAAATTTAAAATCCGATTTTATTTTATCCCGGAGGTCGCTATGGCAACTTACAAAACTGTCAAGCGCGAGTGCCTGATTGATTTTCTTAAATCTCACAGTAAATATTCATTTACAATAAGAGAGATCGCAGCCGAAATGAGCAGCGATGATACTATCAGATCCGTTCCGTCCGAAAGCACGGTATATAGGCTGATGCGGGAAATGGAGCGCGAAGGGACTGTCCGGAGATATATCGACCCTAAAAACCGCGAGTATGTCTATTGTCTTGCCGTCAACGACGATATACCGGTCAATATGCGGTGCAAGGTGTGCGGGAATGTTTACACCGTTGACGGCGAGACGAGCCGCAGGATAAAGGAAGAGATAATAAACTGCGGAGCCGCGGTCCCGGCTGACAGCATTGATTTTTTAGTAAAATGCAGGAATTGCAGCCAATAAGAATGATCCGACAAAGGGGGTGAACAGAATGTTCGACAGAAGAAATAAAGCATTGCAGATAACGACCGTGCTTGTGATTTGTCTGTCTGTGTTCTGTTCCTTTCTTTTTATTGCAGAACTAGCGGATCACGAATGCACTCACGATGATGACTGCGTGGTCTGCCATACCATCGCGATCTGCATAAATACCGTCCGCAATACATCTGTCAATGCAGCAGCACTCTCGGCTGCATTTGCGGCAATGATCCTGTTACTTGCAGTCACGCTTTCTGCAGGAACGGAAAATAACAACGATACGCTGATATCATTAAAAGTAGAGCTTCGTAATTGAATATCGGTTGTGCTCAAACCGGAAAGGGTCCTTGGTGTGCCCGTTTTTCGGTGCAGAAAAATACAACCGAACAAATTCAATTACGGAGGTCTATTTATTTATGTACAGCAAAAGAAACATGGGAGCACTGATGATAAGCTGCTTCGTGGCTATGTCGGCACTTGCCGGCTGCGGAAATACAGCAGCGAACAGCACATCAGCCAATACATCTGCCCCTGCTCAGACAACGACCACAACTGCGGCAAACAGCACAGCGGATACAGATAAGACCGATGCTTCCGCAAATGACAGCACTTCAGGCACAGAGCCTATAAAGGTAGTAACGACCATTTTCCCCGAATACGACTGGGTGAAGCAGATAATGGGCGACAAGGCTGACAGCGCCGAGTTAACATATCTGCTCGAAAACGGCGTTGACCTGCACAACTTCCAGCCTACCGCCGACGACATCATCAGAATATCCAACAGCGACCTGTTCATTTATGTGGGCGGCGAGTCCGACGAGTGGGTGGAAGATGCCCTCGAAGGCGCAGTCAACAAGGATATGAAAGTCATAAACCTTATGGAGACTATGGGCGACAAGGCGAAGCTCGAAGAGGTCAAGGAAGGTATGCAGCACGACCACGACCACGACCACGATCATGAAGAAGGCGAAGAAGATCACGACCACGAGGAAGGCGAGGAAGATCACGACCACGAGGAAGAAGAAGAATACGACGAGCATGTCTGGCTCTCTCTCGTGAACGCGAAGTTTCTCTGCGGCGAGATAACCGATGCTCTCTGCGGGATCGACCCTGCAAACGCCGATACCTACAAGGCAAATTATGCGGCATACTCTGCAGAGCTTGATGTTCTTCACAGCGATTTTCAGAAGCTCGCAGATTCGGCTGCGATAAAAACAGTCGTATTCGGTGACAGATTCCCGTTCAGATACTTCGTTGACGATTACGGACTTGACTATTTTGCAGCATTCTCCGGCTGCTCCGCCGAAACGGAAGCAAGCTTCGAGACTGTCATATTCCTCACACAGAAAATGGACGAGCTGGGCTGCAAGACTATCTACACAACAGAAAATTCCGACAAATCCATAGCGCAGACCATAATCGGCAGCACTCAGGCAAAAGATCAGACTGTCGCGGAGCTGAATTCGCTCCAGTCGGTCAGCAGAGCGGACATCGATGCCGGTGCGACATATCTCTCGCTGATGCGCGGGAACTATGACGTCCTCGCGGAGACATTGAAGTGAGGTGCGCATGGGTAAAAAGAAAAACACAGGCAGGAAAAAGCCTGTCATAATCATAACGGGCTACTTAGGCTCCGGCAAGACTACATTGATGCAGAAACTGCTGATGCAGGAAGACAGGCGCATAGCGCTTATCGTCAATGATATGGGGAGCATCAACATAGACGCTTCCCTGCTCAAAGACAAGAAGGAGCGCATGGCACAGGTGGATATGGTCGAGCTTCAGAACGGCTGTATCTGCTGCACTCTGCGGGACGAGTTCATTGCCGAGATCGAGCGCATCTCGAAGCTGCCGTACATAGACGCGGTATTCGTTGAAGCCTCGGGGATAAGCGAACCTTCCTCCATAGCCGGAGCATTTATCGGCTATCAGGAGGACTGCCCCGACACGAACGTGTATCTGAGCTCGGTGATATCGGTAGTTGACGCGGACAGGATATACCGCGAATTTATGGGCGGCCTGCAAATGGACGCGGAGAGCGAAGAGGGCGACATAATCAACCTCATCATAGACCAGGTGGAGTTCTGTGATATAGTGCTGCTGAACAAGACCGACCTGCTCACGGCGGAACAGCTTGAGGAAGTTAAAAAGACCCTGCGTGACATACAGACAGAAGCGCCTATGATACCGTGTGTGAACTGCGATATAGACGCGGGGCTGATAATGCACGGAAAAGAGTTCGACTATGACGGGGTGCTCGCTTCATCATCGGTGCAGCGCGCGCTCAATACAGCCGAGCCCACCGACAAGGAAGCCTGCATGGACGAATACGGCATAACTTCATTCGTTTACGAGGAAGCGCGTCCGTTCAATCGCGAGCGGTTCATGGAGCTTCTTGATAAATACCCGCAGGAGCTTATCCGCACAAAGGGATATGTATGGTTTTCTGACGATGATGTGCATATCCAGCTCTTTGAGCAGGCGGGACGCAACGCCAGTGTTACGGAGATGACCGAATGGCTGGCGGCGATACCGCAGGACGAGCTTGACGCGCTTGTTGAAGCATATCCCGACCTTATGGACGAATGGGACGAAAAATACGGAGACAGGATAAACCAGCTTGTCTTCATCGGAAAAAATTACAGGAAAGACGCTATTTTACAGCAGCTCAACAACTGCCTTGAAAGTGCGTAACGGAGGCACTGAAAATGGAAGAAAATAAAACACTTTGCGGCAATCCCGAGCATAATGTGAACGACGGAAAAGACCATACTCCCGCAGAATGCGGCAAGGAAGGTCACTACAAGTGCGACGGAAGAGATCATTCCCCCGCAGACTGCGGCACAGAGGGTCATTTCAACTGCGACGATAAAGACCATTCCCCTGCCGAGTGCGGCACAGAGGGTCATTTCAACTGCGACGGCAAGGATCACTCTCACGAAAAGTAAGTAACACAACGGGTGCAGGGCATCAACACCCTGCACCGTTTTTCAAGGAGACAGTTAGTATGGCTGAACAACTGATATGCCGGAACGTCACTCTCGGATATGAGGGCGATACTGTGGCAAGCGGGATAGACTTCAAAGTGTCCGAGGGCGATTATCTTTGCATTCTCGGCGAGAACGGCTCCGGAAAAAGCACTCTCATAAAGGCTCTGCTCGGACTTAAACCGCAGATGTCGGGTGAGATAGAGCGATACGGCGACATAGAAGTCGGCGACATCGGCTATCTGCCCCAGCAGACCGTAGTGCAGAAAGATTTCCCCGCGTCCGTGAGGGAGATAGTTCTCTCCGGCTGCCTGCCGAAATGCGGACTTCGCCCCTACTATAAAAAGGAAGAAAAACAGCTTGCGGAAAACACTATGGCGCGGCTTGGGATAACGGAGCTTGCGAACCGCTGTTACCGCGAGCTTTCCGGCGGTCAGCAGCAGAGAGTGCTTCTTGCGCGGGCTCTTTGTGCGGCGCAGAAGATACTGCTCCTTGACGAACCTGTGACGGGACTTGACCCGAAAGCACAGCTCGATATGTACGAGCTTATCTCGGAACTGAACAGGGACGGTGTCACGATAATCATGGTGTCGCACGATTTCACAGCCGCCACAAAGTACGCTTCACACATACTCCATATCGGCGCGCATCATCAGCTTTTCTTCGGTACGGCTGCCGATTATCTCGCAAGCGATGTGGGAAAGATATTTTCAGAAAGAACGGTGGCAGAAAATGGGTGACTTTGCGGCAAAATTACAGCTTTATTTCAGCTATCCGTTCGTGTGGTACGCGCTTATCGTGGGGCTTCTGATAGCGCTGTGCTCTTCCCTGCTCGGCGTTACGCTGGTGCTGAAACGGTTCTCGTACATCGGTGACGGACTTTCTCATGTAGCTTTCGGCGCTATGGCAGTCGCGGGTATCGCGGGACTTACCAACGATATGTATGTTGTTCTGCCGATCACCGTGATATCGGCGATATTGCTCCTGCGGACAGGTCAGAACGCGAAGATAAACGGAGATGCGGCTATCGCCATGATCTCGGTGGGCGCGCTTGCGGTGGGTTATATGCTTATGAACCTGTTTCCGTCTTCCGCGAATGTTTCCGGCGATGTCTGCACAACGCTGTTCGGCTCGACTTCGATACTTACGCTGAAAGAAACGGACGTTATCGTCTGCATCGTGATGTCTATAATCGTTATCGCGGCATTTCTGCTGTTCTACCACAAGATATTCGCGGTGACATTCGACGAGAATTTCATGAAAGCCGCAGGCGTAAAAGCGAACGTGTATAATCTCATAATCGCGGTCATCACCGCGTTTATCATCGTGCTTGCAATGAACCTTGTGGGCTCGCTTCTGATCTCGGCGCTTATAATATTCCCGGCTCTGTCGGCAATGAGGCTGTTCAGGAGCTTCCGGAGCGTGGTGATCTGCTCCGCCTGCGTGTCGGTATTATGCGCGGGCACAGGAATATTCACCTCGATAATGGCAGGAACGCCCGTCGGCTCCACTATCGTTGTGACGGATATAATCGTATTCTTTATATTCTGTCTGCTCTCACTTTTCACAAGGAGAAAAACAAATTGAAAAACACTGTCGGGATAACTGCCGCAATGCTGCTCGGCTCCGTTGCGAGCCTCTGTTTTTTCACCCGCATATCCGAATCACCCCGGCTGCTGCAAGCGCATCTCGGTACGGCACAAATGCGATAACCATGCAGCCGGTACACCCGGTGTGGTATAATAGATATAGTGATAAACTGTTTAAATCGGAAACTGCGCTGCCGGTTCAAGCGGAGTTGTGGTCATAAAAAGGAGCCATAGTATGAAGATAGCTGTTTTAGGTTCAGGTGTTATAGGTACGACATACGCATATGCGTTTCAGCAGGCAGGCCACGACACATTCCACATCATCAGAGAGGGTAAGCAAGTTCCGGCTTCGATCCAAATACATCTCCTTGACGGAAGATACGCCCCTAAAGGAGAAGAAAAGGACGGCGAGTACATCGTAAAGCCTGCATCGGAACACGGCGAATATGACTTTATCCTGATAAGTGTTGCAAGCGGTAAGCTTGAAGCAGCTATACAAACTCTGAATGACAGAGATCTTAAGGGAACGGTTATCTTATTCTGCAATTTCTGGAACGAACGGAAAGATGTGGAAGAAATATTGGGAGATTACAATTATGGTGCTGTTGACAAACTCCTAATTTTCACTCGACAAAAATCGCTGAATATGCTATAATAGTAGTAGAAAGCGAGGGGTAGTCGATGCTGAAAAAAGATGCTGAAAAGCAGATGAAACTATTCTCGGGAACACTTGAAGAACTAATGCCGAAAGAGCATTTTCTACGTGATCTGGACAGGCTTGTGGACTTCAATTTCGTTTATGAAAAAGTTGAAAAGCTTTATTCCAAAACAGGTCGTCCGTCAATAGATCCCGTAGTTCTAATAAAAATGTTGCTGATCGGATATCTTTACGGCATTGATTCCGAACGCAAACTTGAACAGGAGATCCA
>JAGBMA010000206.1 GCA_017635095.1 Ruminiclostridium sp.
GCTTCGTAGCGCAGCTTGAAGCAATTTGTTGGCTGCAAAAGTGCAAGGAAAATTTATATATTTTAGGATTTTCCATGCACTTTTGTTCGTCCGAAGGACGAAATGAGCTTGACATCAAGGAATGTGTCCGTTGTTTAAATGTACCGCAGGTGCATTTAAACAACATCTGAAAATCTGTTTTGCAGATTTTCAGCCAATAACTGCCAAAAGGCAGTTATTGAGGACACATTTATTATGGATCGTTAAGGATCAATCGACAGATGAAGTGAATGTGAATCTGATGCCGTTCACGTCTATGTCAATGTCGTTGTCGTTGTCGATGTAATTTACGTTTTCTGCTTCGGTCATAACAGGATAAAAGCTTGCTGCCGTTCTGGAAGAGTTAGCATATGAAGCCCTGCGGCTCGCGTTTATGTATCCGATCATTGCAGGTACAAGGATCGCCGCCAGAAGTATCCCGAAAAGCGTGAATACAGCCGAGATCACAACTGCGGCAATACAGAACCCGCGATAGCTCCGCTTATATTTGACAAGTCCTATGATACCGAGTATAAGTGCCACCGGCGGTATGATGAACGACAGAACAAAGGCTGTTATCGCAAGTCCGCCGCCTTCTTTATTCTCCGGCATCGCATTTACAGGCTGAGTGTAGGTGTATTGGGGCATAGGCTGCACCGGCGGCTGCATGGGCGGCACCGGCTGTGCAGGCTGCATGGGTTGTGCAGGCTGGGCAGCGGCATTTTCTACCGGCGCTCCGCAGACAGTGCAGAAGCGCTCTCCGTCATCGACCCTTGATCCGCAGTTTCCGCAATAGTTTGTTGACATTGTAAAGTCCTCCCTTTTTTTCAGTTCATGTATTCTCCGTTATATTCGAGCAGCGTCACAGATGACACTCCTTCGATGCCTTTGAAGCGCGACAGTCCCGATGTATCGTTGTTCTTTACTTTGATCTCAATGGTGATCTCATTGTTGTCGCCGGTCTTTGTCTTGTTTTTGAGCCTGTACTTCATACCGCCGAGCACAGCGTTCACGTTGTCTTCCGCAGTATCGGAATAATGCAGGATAAGCAGGTAGCTCCGCTTTGATTTCTTTATCATCGAGAATACTATGTAGATGACTGCAATAAACACGGTCCCGATGACCGCCACGAAGTAAAGTCCGGCACCTGCGGTTATTCCCGCGGCTATCGACCAGAACAGGAACCCTATGTCAAGCGGGTCTTTTATTGCAGTCCTGAAACGCACGATAGAGAGCGCGCCGACCATACCGAGAGAGAGCACTACGTTTGAGCTTATGGTCATGATGATGAAGCCGGTTATGGTAGTTATCATAACGAGCAGTACGTTGAAGTTGTCGCTATAGACCACACCTCTGTAGCAGAAACGGTAAACAAGGTAGATTATCACCCCGCACAGAAGCGAGGACGCCATTGCCGCAATTATCGCGGCGGGAGTGAGGGCGCTGAAATTAAGATCGTCGCCGAAAAGCTTTATAGTTTCGTCAACTATACTCATTAGCTGTGTTTGCATAGTAAACTCCTCAGATCATTGATTTGTGGGGACCTATATTTTTTCGCGAAGTTTGTCGCTGCAGAGAATGTACTTTGAGACCGACTCCTGTACCGTGGATATATCCGTCAGGAGCTGGAGTATCTGGGTGGGTATGTAGTTGTCGTACTTTACCTCAAGCACAATATCGTTGTCGGGCATGACATTTTCGTATATGTTCCCGGCTGCGAACATATCATAGCCGTTCACACAGGCGGCGATCTTCATATCGAAAGTCACGCGTACATTTCCGGCTCTGCAGACGAAAGGCTCTCTGATGTAATCGACGATAACGGCGGGGGAGAGGTACGCCGCGCTGTGAGAAGCGAACATATCCCCGCCTGCGGTACCGGCATATTTTTCGTCTGCAAGGAAAGTGTAATCTCCTGCGAGAATACGTTCGTACCGGTCGCGGGTGAGCGTAATGCTTTTTTTGTAGCCCACATTGTCATGCTTGACTTTCTCTTCAAGATGTATCACATCGGGTGACAGGTCATATGTGCGGATACGGTATTTCTTCCGCCGTAGAGCACCGTTCACCTTGTCCCGGTAAGCCGTGCGGTACGCATCGTCAAAATAAAGGCTCGTAACGCGGTACATTCCGTTTTTCGCGTGCAGGTCGGGCTGCATCACCGCCCGGAAGCGCTGGCGTAGAATATGGTATGTACCGCCGTTTATACGGTATTTTATCTCATGACGGTAGATGTAGTCGGTATTATTCATCTTTCATTCTGTCCGCGATCATCTCGGTGATCTCTTCGATGTGTTTGTCGGTGCATTCTATCTTTATGTCCGCATATTTTTCGTAGTACGGGCTGCGTTCATTGAAGATGTCCTCTATCGTCATGCCTTTTGCAGCCGCTATACCGCGTGTACGGATATTGCTGAGACGTCTTTTGAGCTCGCCGCATGGGACTTCGAGATAAACGCACACGCCGGTTTGCTTTAAGAACTTCATTCCGCGCTCACAGAATATGGCGCTGCCGCCGGTAGCGATAACCGTGTCTTCGGTCTCCATGACGGAGAGGAGGGCTTCCTCTTCCATTTCCTCGAACCGCTTGATACCGTAGCAGTCTATGAGCCTATGCAGCACATCATGCTGTTCCTGCTGTATGATAAGATCGGTATCGACAAAGCGCATACCGAGGGTCTTGGCGAGAACTACGCCGACGGTGCTTTTGCCGCAGCCGGGCATTCCCGTGAGTATGATGTTTTTCAAACGTTATCGCCCCATTCCGGTAAGATCGTAATCATAGCTTTCCTCGTCAAATCGCATAAAGTCCGCATAGCACATTATGTCAAGGTGCCGGTCGCTTAAATAGCGGTCGTCTATGCTTCCGTCGCCGTTTATTGCAACGACACCTGACGTGAAATGTCCGATGAACGAAGTCCTGTCGCCGTCATCCACGTCGTCGTACTGCAGTTCCGGTTCTTTGGCACGAAGCTTTATGTATTTTTCGGGAACGAACGTAAGCTTCATCTCCGGAAACTCTTTGGCGTAGGAATCCGCCATAGTCGCATCGTTTATCAGGTAGAGATACCCGTTTTCGTCAATGTTTTCGTTTGCGAACTCATAGCTTCCCTCAACGACATAAATCCCCATGTGAAGCTCAAAATCCTTCGTGTTTATTCTTATGTACGGGTAATCGTAAAACCCCTGACAGCGCATTACCAGTATGCATTCGCCGTTTTCGCCCTTTTCGTTCCCGAGATATTGCAGTGTATATTCGCTTTTGTGAAGGGTTACGGGACTGTATGCAGGCTTTTTGTTTTCGTTTCCCGCAAGCGTTTTTTCGAGCTCGGCATTTTCCTTTTTCAGCAGGTCGAGCTGTTCATCGGCGCTTTCCTTTGCGCTAAGCAGCTTTCCGTTCTCCTCCCGCAGCTCCTTGTTCTCAGCGTCAAGCCTGTCTGTCTCACTCTGGAGCAGGTCGAGCTGCGCTTTCAGGTCATGGTCGCCGCTGTCGCAGCCGCCGAGCATGAGCAGTGCACATATCAGCGCTGCCGCAGTTTTTCTGTTTTTCATTCCTCTCACCTTTCAAAAGCCGCAGAAACCATGTATTATGTCACGATTCAGATACGCACGCGGAGCGTGCTCCAAAATTGTGCATTGTGAATTGTGAATTGTGCATTGATTTTAGTACCATGTCGGCACAAGCCCCTCGAATCCGTTGTATTCGCGCACAGTCTTTTCCGCGGAAGCGATAGTGTCCGCAAGCATACCGCGGCTGTGTTCGTATGCCTCGCATACGCGGCGGATCGTGTCTGCCGCGGTGTATAGCGCCATGAGTGCGAAGAAATCTCCGGGGATATTGCCCTCGAAGTAGCCGTTTATCTGACCGCGGGAGAACGGGGCGCTGCAGGAGCGGCGGATACACTGGAAATCCATGTACGGGTCGCCCCAGCACCAGCGTCCGAAGTCGATAACGCCGAATTCGTCGTAGTTTGTGATAATGAGGTTGCCGGAGCGGAAATCGCCGTGTATCGCGGTCTGCGGGCGGTCTTTCAGCAGTTCCCGGTTGCTTTCGACAAATCTTATCGTCTCCTCATCGCCGGCGTAGCGGACGCGGATAAGCCGGAACTTTCCGATTATCTCATCAAGCTTCTGGTTATAGTACGCGTCCCACGGCAGCACGTTTTTCGGTGCCTTTACGCTGTGTATCTTTCTGAGCAGCGCTCCCGCCTTTTCGCCGAATCGTGCCTGTTCGGGAGTATGCAGGTTAAGTATCTTCGAGTCCGCGTCAAGTCCGTCCACCCATGTGTAGAGCGTGTATGCGAGAGTGTCGTTGCAGCAAGCCGCCACTTCTATGGGAAGGTTCATATTGAGCCCGAGCTTCTCGTGGATATACTGTGCGAACATGGCGTTGTCGCAGTGGCGCTTGTAGTTCTGTATGCCCGAAGTGCGGAGTATCAGTTCGACGCCGTTGTTGCGCGTTATGTGGTATTTTGTTTCGCCGGAAAGTCCGTGCTCTATCGGCTCGATATCGAGCCAGTTCTTGTAATCGGCAATGTCGGAAAGCTGATCCTCAAAACCCATTTACTCACCCCACTTTTCAATTCCTTATGCATATCCCGGTCCGGGATCACCGGTCGTCGCCGCGCTTGTCAAGAGGAACATAGTCCGTTCTCGGCTGGACATTGAGATACGCGGGACGGATTATCTTCTTGCCGTTCACGAGTTCTTCTATCCTGTGCGCAGACCAGCCTGAAATGCGCGCCGCCGCGAACAGCGGCGTATATAGTTCGAGCGGAAGTCCGAGCATGGAGTAGCAGAAGCCGCTGTAAAAGTCGATGTTTGCGCTTACGCCCTTGTAAATTCGGCGTTTTTTTGCGATGAGCTCAGCCGCAAGCCGCTCTACCGACGAGTAAAGTGCAAATTCTTTTTCCTTCTGTTTTTCTGCCGCGAGCTTTTCCACATATCTCTTGAATATCTGGGCTCTCGGGTCGGAGATGGAATACACCGCGTGTCCCATTCCGTATATAAGTCCGCTCCTGTCGAAAGCCTCCTTGTCAAGAAGCTTCTGCAGGTAAGCCGTTATCTCGTCATCGTCGTTCCAGTCCCTGACGGTGCTTTTGAGCTCGTCGAACATACCCATGACTTTGAGGTTCGCTCCGCCGTGCTTCGGACCTTTGAGCGAGCACAGCGCGGCGGTTATTGCGGAGTATGTGTCTGTGCCGGAGGAGGTGACAACGTGGGTGGTGAAGGTGGAATTGTTGCCGCCGCCGTGCTCCGCGTGCAGTACCAGCGCCACATCGAGCACCTTTGCTTCGAGCTTTGTGTATTTACAGTCGTCTCTGAGCAGATACAGAATGTTTTCTGCGGTCGAGAGATTTTTCTTCGGGCGGTGGATTATGAGTCCGTCACCGTCGAGATAGTACCTTTTTGCATTATAGCTGTAAACCGTGAGCATAGGGAAAAGCGCGATCAGTTCAAGAGACTGGCGCAGTACGTTCGGTATGCTAAGGTCATTGGGATAATCGTCATATGCATAGAGCGAGAGCACACTTCGGGAGAGTGTGTTCATAATGTCCTCGCTCGGGGATTTGAGTACGATGTCGCGCACGAATGATGACGGGAGCCGTCTGAACGTGCCGATCATCTTAACGAAGCTGTCGAGTTCGGCTTTTGTCGGAAGCTTGCCGAAGAGGAGCAGGTATGTTATCTCCTCGAATCCGAACCGGTCATCGTCTATGAAGCCTTTTATGAGATCTGCGACATTGAAGCCGCGGTAGTAAAGCTCTCCGTCGCAGGGGACGAGCTTTCCGTCCTGTTCTTTTTTCGAGACTATCTCCGAGATCTCGGTAAGCCCCGTGAGAACGCCCTTGCCATCAAGATCGCGAAGTCCGCAGTAAACGTTGTGTTCAAGGTAAAGTTCGGGGGCGATATTTCCGTTACCGGAGCAGAGTGAAGCGAGCTGCTCTATCTGCGGTGTCACTTGCGAAAATGGGTAATGTGAAGCCATATCTTACCTCCTGTGATTATTTCTGCCCGACGGCAGACGATACGCCATTGTATATTCTAATATTATATCATATTTATGCAGTAATTGCAAGCTTTTAATGAAATTATACATACGGTAAAAAAACAGCCCGGAGAAGTCTCCGGGCTGTTATAGCCGATAATTAATGTGTCCTTCAGACGAACAAAATTGCTTCAAGCTGTGCTATGAAGCAATTTGTTGGCTGATGAGCAGGCATTAGGGTACCTCTAAAAACCGCTTTGAAAAGAGAAAATGAGATAGCTGCGTCGGATACAAGGAAAGCCGACGAAGCCGGGCTGGCGCCCGGTTAGGAGGTTTGACGCAGTAGACGGCGTGGATAGCTCTTTTTCTCTCAAA
>JAGBMA010000207.1 GCA_017635095.1 Ruminiclostridium sp.
CTTGCGTGGTCTCCCCGGCAGCGGGGAGGTGTCGAGCTTGCGAGACAGAGGGGCTGACCGACAGACCAGCAAGCTTTCGGAGCCTTTCCTTGCATTTGGCGCCAGAGCAGGATGCTCTGACTATGCCGCCAGAAGAGCGCAGGATGCGCTTTTGAAAGCGGCATAAGAATTATACTCATTTTCTCTATTCAAAGCGGTTTTTAAAGGTACCCTATAACAGAACAAGGTGATAAAATGTCATATCAGGACGACAAAAGAGAGCTTCTCAAGCTCAAACAGGGTATAATAGACGAATCCGAATCCGCGATACACGAGGAAGAAAAGCCGGTGTACGAAGTGCACGGCTGGAAACGTGTGGAAAACTTCTTCTACCATTACAAATGGCAGATAGCGGTGGGCATTTTCTTCGCAGCCGCGCTTACGTTCATGCTCGTCACGACACTGCAGAAAAAACAGGGCGATATACGCGTGCTCATGGTGACGAAGGATCCTGCCACAGCGTCGAACGTCATGTTCAAGACCACGGAGTTCGAGCAGGCTTTCGAGCTTTACTGCCCGGATTACGACGACAACGGCTATGTCCATGTGGACGTGTTCAACATTGATCTGAGTGATAATCCCGACCCCCAGTACTCCCTCGCGTCGGTCACAAAGATCTCAAGTGAGATAATGTACGGCGAGGCGCAGCTCTTCGTTGTTGACTCGGCCGCTTCGGCTGCCGTCACCAACGGAGACCTTGACCAGTTCGTTGATCTCGGCGCGATATATCCCGATGTCCCGTACATAGACGGCCCGTTCCTGCGGATAAAGGGGAGCGGCTTCGATACGAACGCACAGTACTATGAAGCCTGCCCCGACGATCTTTTTATTGCAGTAAGGAAAGTAAGCCCTTCCGACCAGAACGCGGAACGCGCGGTACCTGCACAGAAAAAGGCGCTTGAAGTCGTTGACAACATAGTGAACAGCTACTACGCGGGCTGGGTGGACGACAGCGGCAGGATCTACGGCATAAGCGGCAAGGAGGACTACAGGAATGAAACGTGACAGCATTTTCATGACCGCGCTCAAAGGTCTCGGTTTTGCAGTTTTCGGCGATGTTCTCGGCGGAGTGATGACGATATCGCTTGCTCCGCTGCTCTCGGAATGGTTCATTCCTTATATTGCGCTGCTTTTCACGGTATTCATCTATGCATCGCTCCTGTTTACGGCAGGGCTCCGCGACGGACAGAAGGAAGCGAAGATGCTCCGGGCAAAACGGGTGGACAGCGTACCGAAGTACCGCTGGATATTTGTGGGGCTTGCTATCGGCGCTGTTGAGTGCATTCCCTGCGGGGTACTGCTGGCGTGTGCGCTCGGGGCTTTCCCGCTCACAGGCGAGCTTCTTCTCGGGTCATACTTTGTGTTCGGAGCGCTCGCGCCCGCGTTCTTCATCATTGAAGATGTTCAGCAGCTTTCGCCGGTTTTCCCGATCGTACTCGGAGCGGTGTATCTGCTCATAACGCCGGCAGCCGCGCATCTCGGCTACAAGTTCGGCACAGACGAAAAGTCGATGAAGGACTTCATGTACGAAAAATAAAAGAGGAGACAAGTTATGAAGAAAGGGATACTGTTCGATCTTGACGGGACGCTCTGGGACTCGTCCGCAAACGTGATCGAAGCATGGAACAAATGCATTGCGGAGCAGTCCGCACTCGGGCTTAAATTCACCCGGGATCAGATGAAGAGCTACATGGGAAAGACGCTTGAAGATATAGCGGACATCATGTTCCCGATGCTGGCGAAAGCCGAGCGCTTATCGCTGATAAACAAATGCATCGACGAGGAGCAGAACTATCTGCTTACTCACAGGTCGTACATTTTCCCGGAAGAGGAGCAGGTGCTCGAAGAACTTCACAAAGAGTATTTTCTTGCAGTGGTGAGCAACTGTCAGGACGGCTATATTGAGCTTTTTCTCGACCAGTGCGGTTTCGGCAGGCTTTTTTCCGACTATGAGTGCGCGGGCAGGACAGGTCTTGACAAGGGCGACAACATAAGACTTGTGGCTGAACGCAACGGTCTTGACCAGTGCACTTACGTCGGCGACACAGCCCTTGACGGAGAAGCCGCGCGGAAGGCGGGCGTCCGCTTCATTCACGCCGCTTACGGCTTCGGCAGCCCTACCGACTTCGATGCCCGCATAACGTCTATCTCAGAGCTCCCGTCAGCGCTCATGCGCGTGTGAGGCTCCGCGCTGTGGGGCTCTGCCCCACACCCCGGCGGGCTCCGCCCTGCACCCTCAGCGCGTCTGCGGACGCGCGTGTGGGGCTCTGCCCCACGCCCCGCGGGGGAGAGAGAAAACCTTTTTTTGTAAAAAAAGGCTTTTCTCTCTCCCC
>JAGBMA010000208.1 GCA_017635095.1 Ruminiclostridium sp.
GCCCCATATATGCTCACACTCTCCGAAGCCCTTTTCAAAGGCTTTCTTGACCTTCTTGAATGACTCATAGTCGTCGCCCGCAAGGCTTTTCGCAAAGTCGAGGATCCTGTTTGCGGTCTTTTCCGCACCCCAGAAATCGTCGGAGCCATCGCTCTTGATAGGTTCCACACCGTAGCTGCGGAGTATCGAGTCGATGTTCACGCCGCCTTTGCCGGAAGCCTTGTTAGCCTGTGCGCCAAGCATTTTGGCAACAACATCTTTCATTCCCTCGTTCTTGATGCCGAGAGCCGATTTTCCCGCATACTCCGTAGCAATACCTCTTTTGGCGGCAGTCTTGCCGGTGATCTCAAGGGTATCCTTGTTGCTTTTGGAGCTTGCGGAAGTGCTTTCTACAGGCGCGTCCGCCGTCTTTTTCGCAGCATCATCGGTCTTTTGGCCGTAAGTCCGGCTTGTACTTGCGGGAGTTGTGCGGTAATTACCGTAATTTGTGTTGACAGTGCTCATAGTTTCGTCCTCCTTGAAATAGTTTTCGCCGTACTCTCTGCCAAAGTGCGGCTTGGGGGTATATATCCTTACTGCCCGTCTGTAATGTCGATTTATATATAGTAATATTTAGTAAAATGTTGTGAACGACTGATTTTTTGTTGTGAACGGCAAAAAATATCCTGTAATTTCACACATTATCACTTTAAATATGGTAGTTCGCAACGAAAAAAACGCATTTCACGACATATAGTAAAGAATTTCGCCCGACTACCGATATAATATATGCACCTTACTGTTTTTATCAAGGTGCCAGCAATGAAATACCCGGAGATGATGAACATGAGATATGCAGTATGTGACGATGAAACCGTTTTAAGACAGGACATTAGGGAGAAGATTGCGCTTTTCAGTCCCGGTTCGGTGATTGTTGAGTTTTCATCCGGTAAAGATCTTCTTGAAAGCTCCGAAGCATTTGACATAATATTCCTTGATATAGGTATGGAAGGCATTGACGGTATGCAGACAGCGAAGGAGCTTCGGAAAAACGGCTGTACCTCTGCTATCATTTTTGTTACTGCGTATGATAACCGTGTTTTTGACGCTTTTGATGTCGGTGCCTTTAATTTTCTTGTAAAGCCTGTGTCGGTGGAAAAGTTTTCCGAAGTGCTGAAAAGAGCAATCGAAAGCAGATCAGAACCGCCAAAGGCAGTAGCTCATGACAGATATATCACGGTAAGGACCGGCGGTATAAGTGCTAAATTGGCGCTTTCGGAGATAATATACGCGGAAGTGTTCAACCGAATAGTTGTTGTGCATACTGCCGGCGGTAATCTGGATTATTACGGCAGGATATCCGAGCTTGAAAAACTATCGGATAACAGTTTTTTCCGCTGTCACCGTTCATATCTGATAAACCTGCGTTATCTTGATAGGTATACTTCCTCAGAAATCATAATGACAAACGGAGATAAAGTTATTTTGGCACAGAAGCGCTATTCCGAGCTTGTCAAGGCGTATATGCGGTTCATAAAAACGGAGAGTTAAAATGTATTATCTTGAAATTTACACTGATTTAAGCCTGTATATCACAATGGCGCTGACAATCGTGGTTTACTCGGTCGGGCTTATGCAATTCCTGAGGCCGTTCACGAAAAGCCGCCTTGCGGTGTATCTCACGGGGGCGGCGTATGCGGTGATAATGGCGGTGCTGTTCATCGTTCCGCAGGAGTTCAACAACCTTTTTGCCTACGGTGCGGGAGTTGTCGGGGCTTTCGCGGTATTCACCCTGCTCGACCGGCGGAATTACGCGCAAAAACTGTTTTTGGCGTTCTCGTTCTTCTCGGTTCGCTGGTTCACAGCCGCAGTCGGCACTTCGATATGGCTGAAAGTTTACGGCTGGACGTGCGGGTTCGTCATTGATGCATTCTTGTTCGAGCCGGAAAAACAGGTCGCGGCGTATATTGCTTACGACGCTGTCGAGGGGTGCATAATGGCAGGAATAATGCTCCTGCTGATAACGATCTTCCACAAGGTCTATGTCAGCAAAAACGAGAAAATGACCATAAAAGAGGCACTTCTGCTGATGCTGCCGAGCGTAGCGGGAGTGTTCAACTATCGGCTCCTGCTCTACTTCAACAGCATTGACACGCGCGAGATCGACATCAGCCCCTACGACCTGATCTCGTTCGTTTTCTACCTTGTTTCGTACACGGCGCTGGTCGCGGTGATCTATTTCTACGAGCAGATCAAAGCCGGTCAGCGCCGCGAGAAGGAGACTGCCATGCTTCCCGTGCAGACCGACAATATCCGCGACTATATCAGCGGTGCGGAGAGCCTGTACCGCGATATCCGCGCGATACGCCACGATATGCGAAATCACCTCGCGGTACTTGAAAGTCTGCACGAACGCGGCGAGAATGAAGCATTCGAGAACTATCTCGCGGAGGCGCGGGAGCGTATCGGCAGTGACAGCGGCATTGCAAGCGGCGACCCCGTGACCGATGTTATCCTGACCGAAAAGCAGTCCGAAGCCGCAAAGCGCGGTATCACGTTCGACTGCGATTTTCATTATCCGGCGGACTTCTCCGGCGGCGCGCTCGATATGAGCATTATCCTCAACAACGCGCTGAACAACGCGATAGAAGCGGCGGAGAAATGTTCCGAAAACGCGCGGAATATCGCTATCTCGTCAATGCGGAAGAAGAACGCGTTCGTCATCACGATAACAAATTCCTGCATGGGCGCGGACTTGTCCGGCGGGGAGCTTCCCGCGACCACGAAAGCAGACCGCGAAAATCACGGCTTCGGGCTTGTGAACATAAAAAATACCGCCGAGAAGTACGGCGGCGGGATAGAGATAGACTGCAAGGACGGCGTTTTCACATTAACGGTTATGCTGATGATAAAGTGATTTCACAACATAAAAAACGTATTTCACAACAATTTGCTTGAATTTGGTATTGCAGAAACGATATAATTAACGCAGGACACGGAAAGTCCAATAAATGCAGAAAGGATTTGATACTATGATCACAAACACAATGTCGGCGCTGATGACGGCGGGAACGACGCTGAAACAGGCGCTGGTGCAGCAGAGCGCCATCAAAAAGGACGAGGGACACGCGGGGATCCTGAGAGCGGAGATCAAAAACTCCACCGATACTGTCAAGGCAGCGAAAGAAGCGGAGCTGAAAGAGACAGAGGAGCACGCTGCCGAACTGAAGTCGAAGCAGTCCGACACTCTCGAGACTGCGAACAGTGACCTGCGTGACAGCATCGACCGCGCCCGTGAAGCTGACCGCGAGGAAGCAAAGAAGGATGCAAAGGCAGCCGAAAAGAAGAAGTCCGAAAAGACCGAGAAGGACGAGAAAACCGGCAAGCTCGGAAATGCTCCCGAAACGGACGAAAAGGAGAGCGCAGACGCGGAGAAGTCCGGCGAGACTGCGGAAACGGCTGTGCAGGCTGTTATTCCCGACCCGATACGCGCTCCGAAGCCTATGGACGTTAAGGCGTAGGGAGGTGAGCGTATGGATATGCGAATAGGAAGCGGGTTCACCTTTCCAATGACCACGCCTAAAAACAGCACCAATAAGGCTGCACTCGGCGAGCTTTCGCGCCTTTCCGGATAATTCAAGGGCTATAGCTTTTTCGCCGCTGATATTAGACCCGGAATGATCTACGGCTCGAAAAACACGACGAATGTTGCTATTTCGCCGCAGTTTTTGAAGAAAATGGCGGAAGACCCTGAGCTTGAAGCGGAATACGAGAAAGAGATCGAGAATATGAAGCGGCTCGACGAGCAGAATGTCCGCACTCACGAAATGAACGGCGGAAAGCTGATCGCGCAGGGCTGGGCTATCGACAAGGACGGCGGTATCAGCAAGTGGAGCATCGGTAATCCCGGCGGCAATACCCGCGTTAAATCGCCTACGGAGTACGCGAACGAGCTGTATGAGAGGAAAAAAGAAAAAGGTAGGATAGTTCTGAAAAGTCGAACGAATACCGTAAAGAACAAGCCCGCAGCAAGATTCGACAGAAAAGCGTAAGGAGGTGAGCGTATGGCAGTCAACGGTATAGGTGCTTTGCAGTACCGGAATGTTTATAACCAAACCAATAGCCGCGTTGAAAGCAACAGCAATCAGCCCGAAAAAGCCGCTGTACAGGACAAGATCGATTTCTCCGCTGACAGCCTCGCGCAGTCGGCAGCACTCAGGAGCTTGCAGGAGAAATTTCCGAAGATGAGCTTTTCAGTCGGAACAGGACTGACCGGCAGAACAAGCCGCAACACCGGTGATAACGCGAATCGCTGGGCGTTTACACTTGACCCGAAGCTGCTCGAAAAGATGAACGGCAGTCCGGAAGCCGAAGCTGAGTTTTCTCAGAAAATACGCGATATTGAGCGTGCAACGGCGTTCGCGGACAGCTTTTCAAAAGCAATGGGTATGAAAACCGTGTACTGCGACAACTACATCGACGAAAACGGACAGCTTCACCATGAGTCTGTTCTGGTGCGCAAGGACGAGCTTAACGAGGAGCTTCGCGCGCAGGCGCGGGAAAACGCCGAAAAGATCATCGAACGTGTCCGTGAGAAGAACAAGGACGCTGCCGACAAGCTCGAAGAAATGCTGGATAAGGCGGAGGAAACCGGAGAATTGGTGCTCGGCGACGAGGATATGCGCGTATTTGGAGAAGCGGCGAATGTGGTCGATATACAGCAAACAGAGGAAGCTGCCGAGAGCGACGAAGAGATCGAATCCGAGTCTGTGGGAAAGAGCATGGGCATAAACGCCGCGAAGCTCGCTCGAATGCTCGCCGCCGCAAAAACACGGTCGCAGGTGCAGGCGGTAATGGATATGATACAGTCAGATCTCCGCGAGTGCGACGCGGGCAAGGAGCAGGGGTATGATGTTGATGAAGCGTCTGTTTCTGCCGCCGAAAGCCTGCTTGAAGAAGCGAAATCCCGCATGAGCAGCGCCGAAGACCGCGAGCCGACCCCGCAAGAAGAAATGGCGACAGCGCTTGCGTCGCTTATGTAAATAATACGTCCTATCCCCGCCGAAGGCGGGGATAGGACAGCATAATAAGGCATGGAAACTGCGCAATAAAGGCAAATAAGGAGAAGCAACCATGAACAACACGATATACATATCCTCGCAGACCGCCTATATGAAAGCGTTTGCAGAAAGTATCGCGCCGAAGTACACAGGCTCGGATTTCGCGGCTGCGCTCGACAATTGCATGAACGAGCAGTCGCTTGACGACTACAAAGCCTATATCAAAGACCGCGTTTCCTCGCTTGTCTTGCACCCGTCGCAGCTTGGCGATACCTATGCCGTGAGCATCTCGGACGCGGGCTATCGGGAAATGCAGGCGAACCCGGAGTATGAAAAGTGGGTGCTCGATCAGATACACAGCGCATTCTCGGCAGCCGTACCGCCGGGGATCCGGCAATTAAGCGGTACACAGTACCACACCCTGCAATTTGGCAGCAAGCCCGAGCATTTCCGCGCGGAGCAGTATTCCACAGGCGAGGGCAAGCTGACGAAAGAAGAAAAAGAGGACTATTGGAAGGAACTCAAAGAACGGCGCGACAAGCGTGACGAGGAGCTGAAAAAGCTGCTGAAAAAGAAACGGATAGCACTCGCGCAGGCACAGGCTCTTGCGCTTGAACGGCGCCTCGCATTTGCGTCGATGATCGACGCGGAGACGGATATTCCCGACGCTATGAGCTACGCCGAAGCGAATGTCAGTGAGGTCGCACCGATAATATTCCTTGATATTTCTGAAATACTTGCAATGACGTGAGGGGAGGTGAGATAATGAGAAATTACGGTATAAGCCGATATATGTCTTATAGCAGATACCGCCCGACTTCGCTGTACAGCCGCAACAGAACAAGTGTTTATCAGCAGTTCTCCACGAAGTCCAACAGCGCTAACGCAGCACGAAACATAAACCGGAGCAATACATACTCCGGCACGACTGCGAGCAGACTGAACGAGGCGGTCTCCGGTGTTGCAACCTCCGTGTCGGCACTCAGCAAGGCGATGCAGACAGACGCAAAGACCGGTGCGCTTGACCGCGAGAAAGCTTATAGTGCCGCAAAGGACTTTGTTGACAGCTACAACGAACTGTATTCGGCTGTGAAAAATTCCCGAAGCAGCTTTGTTTCGGGCAGGACTACGGTCATGGCGAACACCGCGAGGGCATATTCCGGAACACTCGAAGATGCCGGAGTTACCGTTGCAAAAGACGGAAGCCTTATGCTCGACAAGGAAAAGTTTATGTCAGCCGATGACAAGTCGATAGACCGCGCATTCGGACGCTCGTCGAATTTCACGGGTGCGGCTGTATCGCAGGCGGTCAGTGTTTCTAAGTATGCAAGCACTGAAGCTGTTACAAGCTACGACGGATATGGCGGATTCGGCGGTTACTCGAAGAACAACCTGTTCGGCTATGCGGGCACTTCCCGCAGCGGCGTTCTTGCAGGTTATCTGCTTAATCAGTGGATATGATGTCACTTTTCGTAAAACACGGATAACAAAAGCAGCCCATCGGGAGAGTTCCCAGCGGGCTGCTTCTATGTTTTAGTCAAATTAAAGAATTTTACGCGTTTATAGTGCTGCTCTCATTTCCCCGAAAGTCTTCGACATACCCGCGACAAAGTGCCACTGCCGCTGCATATAGACTTTCAGCATTTCAGTCCGCTTCTTGTAATCGTCCAATACGCTTGCGGGAGCCTCGAAATGCTCTATTACGGATAACGCAACGGAATGACCGCTTTCTATTCCTGCCGAAATGCCCTCGCCCATAGGATTCAGAAATCCCGCGACTTCCCCGGCAAAGAAAAGCCTTCCCATGCCGTAGTCGATATTGCAGCCAGAACGTATGCGAGGCATCAGCCAGCGTTCCTGCTTCATAGTTTTTGTTATTGCAAGTCCGTGATTTTCTTTCATATATCGAATGAAATTGTCGTAGTAATGAGGTATCCTGCTCGTGTCTCTGACGGCAACGCCCAATACAAGCATCTCGTCCTTGACGTTGAACCATGCGTCATACTCGGACAATTCGGGTTGAAGGTAAGCATAGAAATAGTGTAGGTCTAAGTCTATCTTCCCCTCGTTGAAGGTCTGAAATGTTGTGATAAATTCGGGAGATGTACCGAGCGCTTTCCGCTTAATTACTGACATCACACCCTCGCAGTCTATAACATATCTCGCCTGCTCGGTATATGTTCTGTCGGAGTGCAGCCTGAGCGTGATGTAATCGGTTGACTGCTCGCAGGAGATCGCGGAAGTGCAGTCGCGCAGTTCCGCTCCCGCTCCGACCGCATTCTCGGCAAGCCAGTTGTCAAACGAGCTGCGCCATACATTCAAGCCTCCCTGCTCAAAAGTGTACGCTTTCCCGTTGTCGTCGGTCAGTATCATACCGTGATTGTCGGTCGGCGTACACATCGCGGAAGCAGGAACAGCTTTCCCGAAATACTGTTGAACCAAGTCCATTGACTTCTTTATCAGGACTCCCGAACACGATTTATAGCGCGGGAGCTTCATTCGTTCAACTATCAGCACTTTCGAACCGCTGTCGGCAAGGGCTTTTGCGGCAGTCGCGCCCGTCGGTCCGGCACCGATAACTATTACGTCATACATATTTATGTTCCATTTCTGAGTATCTGCAAATATTCCTCATAAGCAAATGTGCGGTTTCGTGCAGCGTTTTCGGTCTGAATAACTATGCCCTCGTCTATCAGCCTGTTTATTGCCGATGATACGGTATTAAAGGAAAGCTCCAATGCTTCGGAGGTCTTGCCGATGTCGATGATAGGATTCTTTTCAAGATAACGGAATACCGACATGGTATTTTTTGCGGCACGTTTCATATCCGTTACTTTTTTCTCATTTTTCTCATGTAGCGCCGTAAGCTCGTCAACAGTCCGGATCGCGTCCTGTGAACATTCATAAATAGCAGTGAGAAAGAATTTGACCCATTGCTCATAGTTTCCCTTGCTACGAACTTCCGTCATCCGGTCATAATACTCGATGCGGTTCTTTTTCAGAAAATACGAAATATACAGCGCCGGAGTCGAAAGCACCTTGTTTTCCATTAAAAACAGCGTTATCAGCAAGCGTCCGACTCTGCCATTCCCGTCAAGAAACGGGTGGATAGTCTCAAACTGATAATGCAGCAGAGCCGCGCGTACCAACGGATCGGTGTCATCATCGCTGTTTATATATTTTTCGAGATCGGATATTGCAGTTTCCATATCTTCCGGGCAGGGCGGTATATATCGGGCATTACGGAGCGTGCTGCCCTGTCCGCCTATCCAGTTTTGTGAGCGGCGGAATTCTCCCGGTGACCTCTCCTGTCCTCTCACGCCTTCCATAAGAACAGCGTGAGTCTCCTTTATGAGCCTGTTGCAGAGCGGCAATGTGTTGAGCCGTGATACTGCAAACTCGGTAGCCTTTATATAGTTTACAACATCTGCAACATTTCTGTTTGTGTTTGCTTCGATCATCGGGTCGAGCACATCTTCGAGCGTTGCCTGCGTACCTTCGATCTGCGAGGACATCAGTGCTTCTTTTCTGACGTACATCGAAACAAACAAGTCCATATCGGGTATTCTTACGGAAATGCTGTCAAGAGCGGCAATGGAGCTGTTAGCTTTAATAAGCAGCGCAACCATATCGTCATCAAGCTCTATCGGGGGATCAGGCGGCAGAGGTGTCGGTACAAATGACTTGTATTCGGCATCTCCGGTCAAGTTTTTTCTGTATGTCCCTGCGCGATTTGTCATGTCCGTTACCTCCGTTCAAATTGAAATATATACATCATTATAGCATCGTTATTTCAAAATGTCAACACAAATTGAAATAAACGAGCAAGAATAATTGTATTATTTCAAATTTTTTATCGTTTCAACTTGTGATGTAGCACCTTTTTATTTTCTCTAAACCGTCGTTAAACAATGTTTGGTAGAATGATAACATAGTGCTCAAATTTCAGCGCCGATTTATACATTGTATTTATATTTTCATTTTTGAGACATAAATGATTAGTTATGAATTATAAAGTTTTGGACTTATGACTAAGTTCTATCTGTTTTATTCTTTCAACTAACTCTTTGGTTGTTTGTAAGGAATTAAAGGAGCCATCTAAAATCAATATATCAATTAATTCGTATAAGGAGACAATATATAGCAAGTATTCGTCGGTAGTAATAACAGTAAATTCTTGATATGGGTCAATTATTCCATGCATAAAACTGTTTCGAATCCTTGAATATATATCAATAAATATTTCATTATAATTCTTTTTGGTTTTCTTTAAGCAATTAACTGTTTCTGGAATCTTTTCTATTATATTTACTGAACGGTAGTGAAATAATTGATTTAAGCGAGATGCAATCCAAGGCGAGTCCACATCCTTTGTATCATTGTCAGCTTTAAACAGCATACTTAAAGCTGCACATATTTTTAGTATACGTTCATTTGAATATATTTCGTTATTAATACAATAGATTATTTCCAGTGATTTAAGTATCTTGTTGCCATATTCATTATTATTACTATAATACATTAATATTTGGTTATTAATGGTGTCAAGATTTGCTAAAAAAAGGTCACTGGCGTCTTTGTCAGAGAAAAACAATGTTGATGAAACATCTGTAGTGTTTCTTGTAGATAGATTTGTTTGGTATATTACGAGACCTTCGTCAACTTCGTGTTTTCCAATGGGACTGATAACGATTCGTCGATTATTGTCGCAACGCTTTTTGGAATTGTATATAGATAGGTATATAGCACCAATACTCTGTTTTGTAAGCTGAAGAGCAATAGAATAATTATCAATTGCATTTTTAATCCAATTTTCAGGAACATCCACTGTTGTTTTGGCTATCACAGATATGTTTTCAACCATGTTTTGAGGCAACTTGATTTGCTCTTTGAACAGGGAAAGCGGTATATAATCACACTTACCTATTTTTAGTGGTTGAGTTATTATCATACCAGTTATTGGAAAATAGAATACTGTTGCATTAGAACCTCTGTGTTCATACAAACGAGATTCTATATTTGTAGGAAATAAAAATGACATTACGATTCCCCCGATATAATATTATGAAGATAAAATATGTATCATAAGAATTTCGACACGCTTTTACTAGAATCCAGGAATATTATTTCTTCATATCCCTGACATACTCATCATACTCAACGTCCCCGTCAAGTGCCTTAGTCCGCATTTCGATAGCATAGTCCGCCCACTTCTGAAACTCCGCTTGTGTCATTTTCTTTTTGAGATACCGAGCATAGTGAGCCTTGTATGCCTTATGATACACGCTCCAGATAGGATCGGTCTTTAGCTTGTCGTTGAACCTTTTGCGATGTCCGAGATCACGGCAGCATTTGTCGGGCTGCCCCTTGACCGGGCGCTTGCAGTAATTCGAGTAAAAGCCGCGCTCCAACACAAAGTACCGTCCGCACAGATCGCATTTTCGTGGCAGGTATCGGTTTTGCAGACCTTTGAACAATTCAATATACAGGAAGCCTCCGATTGTCGTGAAATGATAGTTTTCACACAAGACGGAGGTTTTCTTGCGTTTCAGGACTTTGTAAGTAAGCGTCATAGTGCCGGACGGGATAAGCTTATCATAATTGTTTAATTTCTTGTTAGCTTCGCTGTTAAACTCGTCAAGCACTTCTGCAATTTCCTCATTGCTCAGGAACTCCTCGCGGCTGTGTATCTTCTCCAAAAACGGTTTGTACACGTGCTTGACACGGAGCAGGTCTTCAAAAACTGCGATATACTGATAAATAAAACTTTTCAGTTGAGCATTAAATTCGATGATCTCATCGACCTGATCGGGATCACTGATCTCATCAAGCGGCTCGGCTATGCGAAAAGAAGTCAGCATTCGATCATGAAAATAGTTTGGCTCATGGTCAGCATATTCATTTTCATCTTCGTTGTAGTCATCGTAGCTGTCATATTTGTCGTAATCGAACCATTCATGCTCGATTTCGTTATCGTCGAACTTGAAAAAGACGCTATGCTGATTGAAAATATCGTATAGTCCGCTGTCGCGAAGCGGAAACGTATTGTACGGCGGCAGAGTATGTAAATATTCTTCGGCGCGGTCGAAAAATGCAATAGCTTCCGGGTATATCAGTTCGCAGTCAGCTATCTGTCCACGGGTTTCGGGGTAGCGAAGAAGCCGTAAATACTCCTTGCAAGCCGATAATTTGTCCTCTGCGCCTTTGAATGATTTTTGCAGATATTTTTCAAGTATCGAGCCCAAAGTGTACTCTTTAGTACCGTTAATATAAAATTTTTCGTCATAATAAAATGCGTCAAACTCAGTCATAATGCGAATTCTCCTTTGCCTCGAAAAAATAATTGCAAGAAATTTTCAAAAAATAGAAGTCAACTAAGAAAAAAGTAGAAAGCATCTAAAAATAGAAGTCTATTCATCTTTTTATAGACATATAATAGCAAATCTATTGACTTTTGTCAAGCCTTCGCTATAATAGAAATTGAGCTCAGGGATAAAAGCATTTATCCCACAAAATGAAGTCCGGACTTCGGAAAGGAGGAAATGCCATAGCTAACGAAATTGTGTTTTCGGAACTCAGGTTCAGAAATGTATCACCTGCCAGACTTGCAAAAGCGCTGGGGCTTACCGAAAAGGTATTGATGCAGGTTCTGCGTTTTGAACTGGACGAGCGGGAACAGCTTCGCATGGTGCAGTTGATAAACAGCATCGCGCGATAGTTTTGCGGGAGGTTACAGGAAAAAGTGATCGCAAAGCCAGAAAAATTTTCAGGGGGTCTTCACTTTTTAGTTAAGTAAACCGTTAATTGCGCTAATCAACGCAAGCATAGATCGGTAATATTACCGATCGCGAAAAAATCAAAAGTATACGGATACTTTTGATTCCGGAAAATGGGACCCTGACCCATTTTCGACTGAGCAAATTCGCAGAATTTCATGAAGGGAGAGAAGAAATGCGTACAAACAGAAAGCATAAGGTCTTGACATTCACCTTTGACGAGTGGGCAAAAATTGAGAAGCTCGCCGCGAGATGTAATATGAAGACAGCAACATTTATCAAGACTTCGGCGCTGAAGGGTAAGGTGTTCGTGATCGACCTGAAAGAAAACCATGATTATGTGGTTGCACTTAACAGGATCGGCTCGAACATAAATCAAATAGCGAGGATAGCAAACGAGACCGGGTACATTCGCCCAGACGATCTTGCAAGGCTCGACGAATTCAAGGAGGAAATTTGCCGTATATCAAAGTCATATCAATCAAAGATTCAGTCGCTGGCTGCTTGAACTATATCGCTAATCCCGCCAAGACAGAAGAACGCTCTTTGCTTACCGGAATTAACACTTCCGCAGATTTGAAAGAAGCTTTGCAGGATTTCAAACTGACATACGAGGTGTGCTCGCACAAGAGTTTTACCGCAAAGCCGTTTGAGGGTAAGTCACCTGTCAAGGCATTTCATCTTGTCCAGTCGTTCGCGGCAGGCGAGTGCAGCGTAGAAACGGCGCACAGGATAGGTGTGGAGTGGGTGCAGAAAGCGTTTGGCGCGGACTATCAGGTGGTCGTGACCACCCATGTTGACACCGAGCATATCCACAATCACTTCCTGCTATGCCCCTACGATCTGAACGGCAAAAAGTTCAACAGCAACAAGACAAGCCTTGACCGGGTTCGTAAGGTTTCGGACGCTATCTGCCGCAGTTATGGTATCGGAGAAATAGAAAAGCTCCGCGCCCAGCCCGACCACAAGCCTTACGCAATTTGCTACGGCGAGTGGCTGCACCGCAAGCGGGGAACATCGTGGAAAGCGCATATCGCCGAATACATCGACCACCTGATACCCTTTGCGAAAAATCTCGACGAGCTGTTGAAGATCATGGAAGCGC
>JAGBMA010000209.1 GCA_017635095.1 Ruminiclostridium sp.
CTCTCTCCCCTCGACCCCTCTCTCTTTCCAAAAAAACTTTAGTAGCTGCCGCGCTAAGCGGGACAGTTTCTGCACAACATATAAAAACAGCAGACCCGATTGTTACGAGTCTGCTGTTTTTATATGCTTTTATGATAACTGACGGGTAAGTCGCGGCAGCTACGGGTGCAGGGCTTGCCCTGCCGCGATCCAGCCGCGTAGGCTGGCCCCACTCGGGAGAGTAAAGCGCGGGAGCGCCGGACACGGGGCGTGGGGCAGAGCCCCACACGCGCGTGAGCGCCGGAACGCCGCCCGCGTAGGGCGAAAAAGCGCCTGCGTAGGGCTTAGGCGTTGATCTTTTCTACGCCGATGTTGATCTGCTCGCCGTTAATATCCCAGAGCTTGCTGTTGGCGGTGTCGCCGACCGTGATGCTCTCGGCGAGGACGTCGCCGCTTATGGATTCGGCGTTCTTGTTGATTACATCAATGAGCTTGTCATTGCCGCTTACCTTGACGTTGATGTGATCCATTACCTCGAAACCGCTGTCCTTGCGCATATTCTGTATCTTGCTTACGATCTCGCGGACAAAGCCCTCCTCGATAAGCTCGGGAGTGAGCGCAGTGTCGAGAGCTACCGTTACACCGCCGTCGAATACCGTGCAGAAATCGTCCTTCTGCTGTGCTTCAATAAGCAGATCTTCCTTGGTAAGTTCGATCTCGCCGATCGAGATGCTGAGCTTCATTACCCCGTTCTTGTTGAGGTCTGCCATTGCCGCACCGCTATTGTTTGCGGATATCTCCGCGAGTGCATTCTTTATCTCACCTAAGTTCTTGCCGTACTTCGGACCGAGTGTCTTGAGCTGGGGCTTGAAATTGTAGGACGCAAAACCTGCCATATCATCGGTGAATACAACATTCTTCACGTTGAGTTCGTCCTTGATTATGTCGGTGAAATATACATCAAGCTTCGTGTCCGCCTTCACATACATAGTGCTGAGAGGCTGGCGGTTCTTGCGGTTGGAAGCATTTCTCGCCGAGCGTCCGAGCACAACAATGTCAAGCACCTCGCCCATCTTCTTCTCAAGATCGGGGTCGATGAGCGACTCATCATACTTCGGATAGTCGCAGAGATGAATGCTCTCGGGAGCGTTCTTGTCAACGCTGAGCACCATGTTCTGATAGATCTCCTCGGTGATGAACGGAACCATAGGCGCCGCGCACTTGCACACATTCACGAGTGCAGTATAAAGCGTCATGTACGCATTCACGGTGTCCTCGGTAAGCTCCGGCGACCAGAAGCGCTCACGGCTTCTTCTGACATACCAGTTCGAGAGCTCGTCAACAAAATCCTGCATAGCCTTCGCAGCCTCGGGTATGCGGTAATTTGCAAGATTGTCGTCGGTCGCCTTTATCATTGTGTTCATTCTCGAAAGAAGCCACTTGTCCATTACAGGAAGTTTGCTTACATCAAGAGTGTATTTTGTCGGATCGAAGCCGATTATATCGGCGTACATTATATAGAATGCATAGGTGTTCCAGAGAGTACCCATGAACTTGCGCTGACCCTCTATAACGACCTTGTCGTGGAACTTGTTCGGGAGCCACGGCTGAGAGTTGGTGTAGAAGTACCAGCGTATCGCGTCCGCACCATGCTTTTCGAGTGCATCGAACGGATCGACCGCGTTGCCCTTTGACTTGGACATCTTCTGACCGTTCTCGTCCTGGACAAGACCGAGGACGATAACATTTTTGAACGGCTCGCGGTCAAACAGAAGCGTTGATATCGCAAGGAGCGAATAGAACCAGCCGCGGGTCTGATCCACAGCCTCGGAGATAAAGTCCGCCGGGAACTGCTGCTCGAACAGCTCCTTGTTCTCGAAAGGATAGTGGTGCTGTGCAAAAGGCATGGAACCGCTGTCGAACCAGCAGTCTATGACCTCCGGCACGCGCTTCATCTGCTTGCCGCACTCGGGGCACTTTATCGTTACTTCGTCGATGTAGGGTCTGTGGAGCTCGATATCGTCCGGACAGTTATCCGACATCTCCTTGAGCTCGGCGATAGAACCGATGCTGTGACGGCAGCCGCACTCGCACTCCCAGATATTGAGCGGAGTTCCCCAGTAGCGGTTGCGGGAAATACCCCAGTCCTGAATGTTCTTGAGCCAGTCTCCGAAACGACCCTTGCCTATGCTCTCGGGTATCCAGTTCACCTTGTCGTTGTTGGCAATAAGCCTGTCGCGGACTTCCGTCATCTTGATGAACCACGTCTCGCGTGCATAGTAGATGAGCGGCGAGCTGCATCTCCAGCAGTGAGGGTACTCATGCTCGAACTTGGGCGCGTCAAAAAGCTTGCCTTCCTTGTCGAGATCCACAAGCACCTTAGGATCAGCGTCCTTCACGAAAAGCCCCGCATAAGGCGTGTCTTCGGTCATGCAGCCCTTGGCGTCAACGAGCTGAACAAAAGGCAGATCGTAGTTCTTGCCCACGCGGGAGTCATCTTCACCGAACGCAGGAGCGATATGAACGATGCCGGTACCGTCGGACATGGTAACGTAGTTGTCGCAGACGATGTAATGACCCTTTTTGCCGGTCTTTGCAGCCGCGTCCGCGGAGCACTTGAAAAGGGGCTCGTACTCTATGCGTTCAAGGTCTTTTCCCACGCAGCTCTCAAGCACTTCGTAAGCGGGCTTGCCCTCTTCGCCGAGCTTGCCGAGGACCGTATCGAGCAGCGCCTCCGCCAGTGTGTAGATGTAGCCGTCGGCTGCCTTTACCTTGCAGTATTTCTCGTCGGGATTCACGCACAGCGCCACATTGGACGGGAGCGTCCACGGTGTTGTTGTCCAAGCGAGGAAGAATTCGTTGTCTCTGCCGGTTATCCTGAAGCGGACGATAGCGGAGCGCTCCTTGACTGTCTTATAGCCCTGCGCAACTTCGTGAGACGAGAGCGGTGTTCCGCAGCGCGGGCAGTACGGTACTATCTTGAATCCCTTATAGAGCAGGTTCTTTTTGTATATCTCCTTGAGCGCCCACCACTCGGACTCGATGAAGTCATTGTGGTAAGTTACATAAGGGTTGTCCATATCAGCCCAGAAGCCGACAGTCTGTGAGAAGTCCTCCCACATACCCTTGTACTTCCATACGGATTCCTTGCACTTGTTGATAAAGGGCTCAAGACCGTACTTCTCGATCTGATCCTTTCCGTCTATGCCGAGCATCTTCTCTACTTCGAGCTCAACGGGAAGACCGTGTGTATCCCAGCCGGCTTTTCTCGGCACCATATAGCCTTTCATGGTGCGGTAGCGCGGGATCATGTCCTTGATCGTTCTTGTGAGGACGTGACCGATATGGGGCTTGCCGTTTGCAGTCGGCGGACCGTCATAGAAGACGTAGGAATTTGCCTTCGAGCGCATATCTATGCTCTTCTCGAAGATCTTTCTGTCCTGCCAGAACTGTTTGATCTGCTTTTCGCGCTGGACGAAATTAAGGTCGCTTTCAACTTTCTTGTACATTTGTTTTCCTCCGTTATATAAATTTGTTATTTACCGGTATTAATCAGAATTGAGCGCAGAGTGCTGTTCCTTTATCGCCCCGCAGCGAGAGCTGATCGTCTCTTGTCATTCCCTGCCGGCGGTGCGACTTCATTTCTGCCTGCAGCGGCAGAAACGAAGCAAAGAACGCCGCCCGCTTCATTGTCAAAGAAGCTCGGACAATACGGTTCCCGTCGGACAGAATGGCGATAAACACAAGCTTTATCCAGCGCACAACATACAGTTCAGCGAGCTCTTTGACTATTTGCGGGAATGGGGCGAAGATCCGATACCGCAGACTTGTCAACTTCGCGCGCTCATCACACATTCTTGCCGAACATCGGGTGACCGAAGCAAGGTAAGTGGAGAGCGCAGATGCTTCCCTTCAGGGCGCTCGTTTCGACGAGGATAAGAGCAATGGGCAAGCGTGGGCTGGTATAGATAAAATATATGGGGTTGTGCCTCGCGCCCGTTATTCCCGCTGTTGTCCGATCTGACACAACGTCATATCCTGCAAAACAAAAATCTGCCCCGAAAAGGGACAGACATAAGATCTGCTATACCACCCGTTTCGTATGGGCAACCACCCACTCTCCGGTAACGCGGGAGCTGCGTCGGCAATTACTCCCCGTTCATGCAAAAATTTCGGTGCAGGCGGTCTGCGCACGCACCCGGGTTTGGTCGCCGCGGCTCGGGAATGATATTCGGTCGGTCGCTACTCACACCGCGCTCACACCACCCGCGGTTCGCTGGATCTTTCGCGAAGGACTTACTGTTTCCGTCACAGCCTTTATCAGATACGCGATTATTATATCAGATTACTCCGTGTTTGTCAATAGTTTTCTCCCAAAATGCTTGCATTTTCCCTTTTGTTGTGTTATAATAACAGTCAGTTTTTCTGAAAGGCGGTACATATTTATGCTGCTGATGCTTGCGGTAGTTGGATTATATACTATCTGCTCACTCAACGACAAATATGCGGTAAGCAAGGCAAAATACAACGGTGCCCAGCTTACATTCCTTATGGCGGCGGGCACGGTCCCGTTTCTGCTGATGACACTCCCGTTCTCGGACACTACGCTTACGATGAACTGGCTCGCACCGGTATTCGTACTGCTGATAGCGCTGTCGAAGTACCTGGAATTTGACATGAGCGCGAAGATACTTGAGCAGATGTCGGCGTTTGAGCTAAAGGCGTGGCTCGGGATCCTGCTTTTTGTATCGTACTTCACGGACATACTGCTTGCAGGCGAAGCTCTTAGCATATTCAAGCTCCTGTTCATCGTGCTTACGACCATCGGGCTTGTGCTTATTGCAGTCTCCGGCCGCGGTCAGGTCAATTACAGGAAGATACTTATACCCCTCGTGCTTTATCTCGGCGCAAGGTTCCTGTACGGTATCGTGGTGAAATTTGCGGAGGGGATAATCTCATCTACACTGATGCTTCTTTTCGCGCTTATTATTCTTGCATTCGTCATGGCTCCTGCGGCGAAACCGCTTACTATCGCCAAAAACAGCCCCGAGGGGAAAAAAGGTGTCATTATAGTGATACTCTGCAAGATACCGAACGCCCTCGGACTTCTCGGCGAGAACGCGGTAACTGCCGAGAGCCTCACAAACGCGGCATTCATCTCCCCGATGATGCTCATTTCTATCTTTATTGTCGGTCTTTTCAGCAAGAGCACCCGCCCCACCGGTCTTAACCTTATCGGAAGCATCGTCTGCATAATCGGCATTCTCGGCTTCCAGCTCGCCGGTATGCTCTGAAGCACGGGAGCACCGTCAGTCCGGCGCTCCCGCGCTTTTGCCCTACGCGGGCAGCGGTACGGCGCTCACGCGCTTTACTCTCCCGAGTGGGGCCAGCTTACGCAGCTGGACCGCGGCAGGGCAAGCCCTGCACCCGAAGCTGTCGCGACTTACCCATCAGTTATCATGAAAACATATAAAAACAGCAGACCCGTCACTTTCGAGTCTGTTGTTTTTATATGTTGCGCAGAAACTATCCCACTTAGCGCGGCAGCTACTAAAGTTTTTTTGGAAAGAGAGAGGGGTCGAGGGGAGTTGACACCCCATAAAGAACTTTCCGTATTTCCTTTGGCAGCGCGGTTTCTCACGCTGCCGTTTTCTTGTATTCTCTGCTGTCAACGGTCGCCGTGACGACATATACGTTGAACCTGAAGCATATCTCGACTTCCTGCTCTCGGTGACCGCTGGACTTGTCGGCTTCGTGTACAACAATCTTTTCCACAAATTCATGCATAAGCTTTGGCGTAAGCTCCGAAATCTGCTCGTACTTGCGGACAATCTGTAAGAAGTGGGATATATCGCTGTTTTTTTGCTCTTTGGCTTCAACTAAAGCATTGAGCTTTGCGACTTCCGATTTCAGCTTTTTCTGCTCGTCCGTATAGTTTGCCGACATTTGCGAAAAACGCTCGTCGTCGATCTTGCCGAGAACATTGTCCTCATACAGTCTTGTAAACAGCCTGTCAAGTTCTTCAATACGCCGTTCATCTTTCCCAATCCGCTTCTTTGCTTTCCCGACTTCATCGAGGTGCGAAGCTGCCGACTGTTCCATAGACCGTTTCACAAAGCCGTCCTCGTCGTCACTGACTGTACAAAGCAGCTTGTTTATCTCGCTCAGCACGATCTCTCCAAGTATGCAAGTCCGAATGTAGTGCGCAGAACATTCGTTGTAATGCCGCGAATATGTGGAACATTTCAGACTTTCCTTGTCCTTCGACATACCGCTGCATCGTGAAACATAGAGCTTTTTGCCACAATCGGCGCAATAGACGATACCGGAAAACGGGTTAGGCTCCGAACACTTCTTTTGTGGTCTGCGCTTGCTTTCACGAAGCTGCTGAACGAGGTCGTAATCGTGCTGTGAGATTATAGGCTCGTGAGTATTCTCAAAAACCACCCATTCTTCTTTTGGCAGATTAATTCTTTTCTTGCATTTGTACGACTTTTTGCAAGTTTTAAAGTTGACTGTGTGACCGACGTATTCGAGCCGTTCGAGAATATCCCGAATGCTGCGGTGATCCCAATTTGCATTGCCTGAACCTAATGAGTGTATAGTCGGGGTAGGTACACCTTCGGCATTCAGAGCTCTTGCAATCTGACGCGGACCGCGCCCTTCAATACACAGCTTGAATATACGTCTGACCACTTCGGCGGCGGGCTCGTCAATAACCCATTTGTCCTTGTCGTCTTCTGACTTTTTGTAGCCAAATGGCGGGTTGGAAGTCAAAGGCTTTCCCGACATA
>JAGBMA010000210.1 GCA_017635095.1 Ruminiclostridium sp.
CTGCCTTTTGGCAGTTATTGGCTGAAAATCTGCAAAACAGATTTTCAGATGTTGTTTAAATGCGCCTGCGGTGCATTTAAACAACGGACACATTCCTTGATGTCAAGCTCATTTCGTCCTTCGGACGAACAAAAGTGCAAGGAAAATCCTAAAATATATAAATTTTCCTTGCACTTTTGCAGCCAATAAATTGCTTCAAGCTGCGCTATGAAGCAATTTATTGGCTGATGAGCAGACATTAATTAACGGCTTGCCGCCGGAAGGTTGTGTGGAAAAGTGACAATTCTCGGGATAGACAGCTCCGCCGTAAGTGTCGGGGCTGCAGTCTGCGATGATGACCGCGTTATCGTGAGCGGCTTCATCAACAACAAAATAACGCACTCCCAGACTCTCATGCCGCTGGTGGAAACGCTCCTTGCCGATGCAAAACTCACCCTCGGGGATATTGATGTTTTTGCAGTCTCGGCAGGCCCCGGCTCTTTCACCGGGCTGAGGATAGGAGTTTCGGCTGTCAAGGGTCTTGCGTATGCGCTCGGAAAACCCTGCAGAGCAGTTTCCACACTGCACGCATTGGCGTACAATGTGCCGCTCTTCGACGGTATCGTCTGCTCAGCGATGGACGCACGATGCAGCCAGGTGTACAACGCCCTGTTCAGGATAAAGGACGGCACGGTGACACGGCTGTGCGATGACAGGGCACTTAAAACGGATGAACTCCGGGAGGAGCTGCGGGAGAAATACGCGGACGAACGGATCATGCTCGTCGGCGACGGGGCTAAGCTCTGCTATGACAGTTTCGGCGGCGGCAGCATCACCCTCGCCCCCGCTTCGATCAGGCTCCAGAACGGGATCGGTGTGTGTCTTGCGGCAAAAGGATATCCCGATATCTCCCCTGCCGCGCTCATGCCGAGCTATCTGAGACTTGCACAGGCGGAAAGAGAACGGCTTGCCCGCACTGCCGCACAGAGCGGGACATGATACGCTCCGGCTGCACACGGGGCAATGTGTTTTCACAGAGTACTTTTGTCAATTACGGAGGACAATGATATGGTTTATATTGGCTGCGATCACGGCGGGTATGAGATGAAGCTCGCCCTTATCGGATACCTGGAGAAGAACGGATTTGAGTACGAGGATATGGGCTGCGGCGGCGAGGCTGTGGATTACCCCGATATCGCCGAGAAAGTCTGCGCGAAAGTCCTTGAAAACGAAGATAACAAGGGCGTTCTCATCTGCGGCACCGGTATCGGCATCTCAATTGCCGCCAACAAGATCAACGGCATTCGCGCGGCTATCGGCTATGACTGGTACTCCGCGAAATATACAAGACTTCACAACAACGCGAACGTGATATGCTTCGGCGGAAGAACAATGGGCGTGAACTCGGTCACGGAGGCGCTCGACGTTTTCCTGCATACCGGATTTGAAGGCGGAAGGCACGCGGTCCGCGTTGACAAAATAACCGCACTGGAGGGAAAAAACCATGTATGAGAATGAAAGACTTCATATCCTCGATCACCCGCTCCTGCAGCACAAGATAACGCTGCTCAGGGACAAGAACACAGGCTCGAAGGAATTCCGTGAGCTCGTTGAGGAAGTGACCATGTTCATGACCTATGAAGCTACGCGGGATCTTCCGCTCAAGCAGATAAAGGTGCAGACGCCTATCGCCATCGCAAATTCCAACGTTATCTCGGGAAGAAAGGTGGCTTTTGTCCCCGTGCTTCGTGCAGGTCTCGGAATGGTGGACGGCGCAACGGCGCTTGTTCCCGCCGCAAAAGTCGGACATATAGGAATCTGCCGCGCAGACAGCCAGCCCGACGGTCTCCAGGTGTACTACAACAAGCTCCCCTTTGATATAGAGGAACGCGAGGTCATAATCCTCGACCTTATGATCGGAAGCGGAAGGACTGCGGCAAAGGCGGTAGATGCAGTAAAGGACGCGGGTGCCAAGACGGTCAAGATCATTACCGTGGTGACCTGTCCCGAGGGTATAGAGTATCTTCACGAAAAACACCCGGACGTAGATATTTACTGCGGTGCTCTCGACGATCATCTTAACGAAGATCAGTATATCGTTCCCGGTATCGGCGACGGCGGAGACCGTATCTTCGGTACAAAGTAAAGGGAACCTCTAAAACGAACTTATCGTATCCAAGGAGATGCAGCCGTGAACAGAATGAATATAAGAATGTTCCGCGAGAACGAAGTTGTTATTCAAGAGGGGACCGCGAATACCGAGATGTACAAGATCGTTTCGGGGAATGCTGCGATATACCTCGGATACGGAACAGAATCCGAGTACCTCGTCGGAGTACTGACAGAAGGACGCTGCTTCGGAGAGATCGGGCTTCTTACGGGAAAGCCGAGCCCGTTCTCGGTCATCGCACTGAACGATCTTATGCTGCTCGGTATAAATGCCAACGATTTCAGCGGGTTCATTGCCGAGGAACCCGATAAAGCCGCGGAGATCATGAAGAATTTAGCAAGCACTGTGGTGACTATGAGCACAAACATAAATATGCTGAAGGAAGAGATGCTCAGAGCGCTGAGTGCAAGCTCGGACGAACGCAGAGTAAATGAGCTCAACAAGACTATCATGAAATACCGGGTCTCGGGACTTATGGGCTCTCCTTATTTTTCGAGTCTCGGCTGAAACAATATACAGGGAACCTCTAAAAAACCCAATTTGAGAGAAAAAGAGCTATCCACTTTATGCCGCATTGTATGCGCGCTTTTGGCGGCAATACCACGGCTTCCTGCCGTGACCGTCCACTGCGTCAAACCTCCTAACCGGGCGCCAGCCCGGCTTCGTCGGCTTTCCTTGTATCCGACGCAGCTATCTCATTTTCTCTTTTCAAAGCGGTTTTTAGAGGTACCCTACAATTTCTGAGGATTTTCCCCGCCCTTAGTTCCGGGGAAAGTTATACACCAAAAGGAGGTATCCACCCATGCACTGCACAAGAAAAATCACAGAAGACCTTACATGGATCGGAGGAAACGACCGCAAGCTCTCGCTTTTTGAGGCGGTCTATCCTGTTCCCGCCGGAGTTTCATACAACTCTTATCTCCTCAAGGACACAAGTACGGTGCTCTTCGACACCGTTGACAAGGCAATAGGCGAGCTTTTCTTCGAGAACCTCGCGTATGAGCTCGGCGGAAGAACGCTCGACTATGTTATCGTTCAGCACATGGAGCCGGATCACTCCGCTACGCTGTGGCAGCTCCTCACCCTCTACCCCGGCGCGAAAGTTGTCACGAGCGCAAAGGCTTCCGCGATGATAACCCAGTTCTTCTCTGCCCTGCCCGCAGATCGCCTCATCACCATAAAAGAGGGCGATACCCTTGAGACCGGAAAGCACACTCTCAGCTTTGTTGCCGCTCCGATGGTGCACTGGCCGGAAGTGATGATGACTTACGATACAACCGACAAGATCCTGTTCACGGCGGACGCTTTCGGTACTTTCGGCGCGCTTGACGGCGCGATATTCGCGGACGAAGTTGATTTCATGAGAGACTTTCTCGACGAGGCAAGACGGTATTACTGCAACATCGTCGGCAAGTACGGCACACAGGTGCAGGCTGTGCTCAAAAAGGCTTCCGGGCTCGATATAAAGATGCTCTGCCCGCTCCACGGTTTCGTGTGGCGCAGAGAGCTCGACAGCATCATCACGAAGTATGACCTCTGGAGCAAGTATGAGCCGGAAGAAAAGGGCGTGCTCCTCGCGTACACTTCCGTTTACGGCAATACTCAGGCGGCAGCGGAACTCTGCGCGGCAATGCTCCGGGAAAAAGGTGTTCCCGTGAAGATGTACGATGCGTCAATGACCCACACTTCATACATGGTCGCGGACGCTTTCCGTTTCAGCCACGTTATCTTTGCCACCACCACATACAACAACGGCATTTTCATAAAAATGGAAGAACTGCTCCATGACCTCGTTGCCCACAACTTCTGCAACAAGACCGTCGGTATAATCGAGAACGGCTCGTGGGCTCCGTCAGCCGGAAAGCTTATCCGCGAACTGCTCGGATCCTGCAAGAATATAACTCTGCTTGATGAACAGGTCACTATAAAGTCCGCAATGAAGCCGGAAAACGAAGCTGCCATGAACGCTCTCACCGACCGTATTGCCGCTGATTTTGCCAAGCCCGTTCCGGTGCAGTCCGAGAGCGGTGTTGACCAGAAGGCGCTCTTCAAGATAAGCTACGGTCTGTATGTGCTCACAGCCAACGAGAACGGCAAGGATAACGGCTGCATCATCAACACCGCGCAGCTCCTCACCGACGAGCCCCGGCGCATAACCGTCGCCGTGAACAAGAAGAACCTCACTCATGACATGATAAGGTCCACGGGCAGGTTCAATATATCTGTGCTTACGGATAAGGCGCCTTTCGACACATACAAGGAATTTGGCTTCGTGAGCGGCCGGGACAAGGATAAATTCGCGGATACTCCCATCGAGTTCGCCCGCAGCGAAAACGGTGTTGTTTACATCGCAAGCAATGTGAACGCCTACATTTCCTGCAAGGTCATCGACTCTGTCGATTACGGCACTCATACCCTGTTCACCGCGGAAGTGACCGAGGCGCGCATCATAGGCGAAGGCGATTCCGTGACCTACGATGCTTACCAGAAGCATATCAAGCCGAAGCCCGCTCCCACAAAGAAAAAGGGATTTATCTGCACCGTCTGCGGCTATATCTATGAGGGCGAAACGCTCCCGCCGGACTACGAATGCCCGCTCTGCGGTCACGGAGCTGCCGACTTCGAGCCCCTTTCATAAAATCACAGAACAATACGACAAAACGGAGGAACAAAACATGACACCGAAATTCTACAGATGCAAAGCCTGCGGCCAGTTCGTTGCCGCTATAGACAAGAAACAGTGCCCCATAAAGTGCTGCGGTGAAGCTATGGAGGAAGTTACTGCAAACACCGTTGACGCAGCAAAGGAAAAGCACGTTCCGGCTGTCACAATTGACGGAAATACAGTTAAAGTGGCTGTCGGCACAGCCGAGCACCCCATGACCGACGCTCATCTCATCGAGTGGATATGCCTCGAAACGACCGAGGGTATGCAGCGCAAGCCTCTTACCGCCTCCGACAAGCCTTATGCGGAATTTGCCCTCACCGCTTCCGACAAGGCTGTTGCAGCCTACGCGTACTGCAATCTCCACGGTCTGTGGAAGGCTGAATGCTGATGATACATGACTGAACACCGGCCCGTACATGAATTGTGCGGGCTGATTTTTATGCCGGGGCGGTAAAACTGCATTATTTCGGGGAAATATTTGAAAAAAAGTTGCAATTATCGGAAAAATGTGTTATAATATTATGATTATAATTATGGGAAAGTGAACTTATGCGTATTATCGGCATCGACCCGGGCTACGCGATAGTAGGTTTCGGGGTCGTGGATTACGAACGGCGGGTGTTTGATGTGGTGGATTACGGCGCGGTAACTACCGACGCAGATACGGACTTCAACACGAGGCTGCTGGAAATATACGATGACATCTGCGTGATCTTTGACCGCTACAGACCCGAAGCAATGGCTATCGAGCGGCTTTACTTCACGAGCAACCAGAAGACCGCGATAGCTGTCGCGGAAGCGAGAGGGATAGTGCTTCTCGCCGCAAGACAACGCGGCATAGAAATATACGAGTACACGCCGCTTCAGGTCAAAAGCTCGGTCACAGGCTACGGAAAGGCTGTCAAGAAGCAGGTACAGGAACTTACGAAGAATATCCTGAAACTCCCGGAGATACCTAAGCCCGATGACACCGCGGACGCGCTTGCTATCGCCGTCTGTCACGCACATTCATATAATTCGAGACTCACCGATATCGGACGGCAGGTCTGACTCTTCTGAGGATAAAATGAAAAACAAGAGAAAAAATCCCGAATTCAAATCTATGATTGTGTCGATCATCGCTTTCGTGTGTACTGCAGTCCTTGTGGTAGCCGATAACATGAACGACCGCATACTCAGCTCCACATATATGGGTATCGGCATAATGCTGTTTATTGCGTTTCTGATCGTCCCCGTGGCCGCAAAAGCCTATGCGTACAGCTCCCTGTTCAGGCTCGACAGGCGCGAGAACAATTTCAGTGCATCATACGCAATAAACGAGTATAAGCTGAACGGCTGGATAAAGGGCAAGTACACGTTCCTTGAGGCAGTAAGCGAAGCCTGCAACGGTAACTTTGAGCGGGGTTTCGAGCTTTATGTCGATTGTCTCGGTGATGCAGAGGATAAAAGGCTCCGTCGCGCCTGCTACAAGGATATGGTAAAATATCTTATGCGTATGGACAACAACATAAGGATCCTGCCGTATATTCTGCGGGGCTGTGAGGAGTTCCCGAATGAAAAGGATCTCTTTGAATGTGTCTCTTCGTATTACATATTTTTCAGATACGCGGACGAGAAAGAAGCGCTTGAATGGTTCGGCAAGGTCATCGAAAGCAGCAGCGACGATGATATAAAGTCCCGGGCTTACTACTACAGGGGCGTTTCGACCCTTTTCGGCAAGCATTACGATCTTGCGGAGAGCGATCTCGAAAAAGCCCACGAGCTTTGCCGCCAGCCCCAGTCAAATATTTGTATGGATATTGCAATATGCAAGGGCTGTCTCGGAAAATATGACGAGGCAAGAGAATACGCAGTTCAGGCGGTATGTGTTGCTACCAACCGCAATGACTTGGAATTTATGTCCGAACAGATAGCATATCTGTTCAAGGCAAAAACGCAGGAAGTCAATCCGGAGATCGAAAAGCTCATAAATGAGTTCAGACGCCGCCGTGACAACGATGCAGAAAACTCGATGAATACGGAATCCATCGAAAATCTCACTAAGGCGATAGAAGCGATAAAGCAGATAAACAATGCATAACAGGTGATAATATGATATACAGTTTAAGAGGAAAGCTCACCCACAAGACCAACGATCTTGCAGTCGTTGAATGCGCCGGGGTAGGTTACGCCTGCAGGGCTACGAGCTACACGCTCTCCCCGCTTAAAACCGGAGAGGAAGTGTTCCTGCTGACCCACATGAATGTGCGCGAGGACGCGGTGGAGCTTTTCGGCTTCGGTGAAGCAGCAGAACTTAACTGCTTCCGGCTCCTGCTCGGTGTGAACGGAGTAGGTCCGAAAGCCGCGCTCTCAATACTCTCGGATATGTCGCCGCAGGGGTTTGCGCTGTGCGTCGCACAGGGAGACAGCAAGGTCCTCACCCGCGTCCCCGGGATAGGAAAAAAGACTGCGGACCGCATTATCCTCGAACTCAAAGACAAGATGACCGACCGCATAGGCGAAATAAGCGCGGACACCTTCTCCGAGCTCTCGCGTCCGGCTGTGCAGAACTCCGGAGCTGCAGCCGAGGCGATAACCGCCCTCACCGCTCTCGGATTTACCGCCGCACAGGCTCAGAAGGCACTCGCGGGCTGCACTCCGGAAATGAGCGTATCGGAAATGGTCAAGGAAGCCCTCAAAAAGATCGGGAGCATAAAATGACAGAAAATGAAAACACGGCTATAAACACTGAAGAAACGGAAACCGCAACGGAGACAGAAACACCCCCGGAGATCCCGGCGGAAGACCCTGTGCTCACAGAGATAAAACGTGAACTCAGACGCCAGCGCGGAATGATCCGTGCAATACTGATACTTGTGATAATACTGACGAGCTTTATCGTCATATACATAGTCTATAAAATGACGCTCGGTTCGATATTCGGAAAGCTTATCGGCTTTGTTACCGGATTGTTCGGCGGATAACGGAGAATGTAAAAATGATCGAAATGAACAAGGACAGAGACGAGGTCATCGGGAATTCACGGCTCACGGAACCGGAACTTACCCCCGAAGACACGGACATAGAATTCAGCCTTCGTCCCAAGAGACTGAGCGAATACATCGGTCAGGACAAGGTCAAGGAAAATATGTCGATCTTCATAAAGGCGGCAAAGGATCGCGGCGAAAGCCTTGACCATGTGCTCCTCTACGGACCACCCGGTCTCGGCAAGACTACTCTCGCCCGCATCATCGCCAACGAAATGGGCGTCGGGATAAGCATAACCTCGGGACCTGCAATAGAAAAGCCCGGCGATCTTGCATCTATCCTCACAAATCTCAAAGACGGCGACGTGCTTTTCATAGACGAGATACACCGTATGTCAAGGCAGGTGGAGGAGATACTCTACCCCGCTATGGAGGATAACGTACTCGATATCATTATCGGCAAGGGACCTTCGGCTCAGTCGATACGCATAGACCTCCCGAAATTCACCCTCGTGGGTGCAACTACCCGGGCGGGTCAGCTCACGGGACCTCTCCGTGACCGCTTCGGCGTTATCCAGCGCCTTGAGCTCTACACGGAAGAACAGCTCTGCGACATCATAATGCGCTCCTCCGTCATACTTACGATCCCTACCGACAAGGACGGCGCAATGGAGCTCGCGAAGCGCTCGCGCGGCACCCCGCGTATCGCGAACAGGCTGCTCAAACGCGTCCGTGACTTTGCGGAAGTAATGGGCAACGGCAGGATCACAAGAGACATGGCGGATATAGCCCTCGACCGCCTTGAAATAGACAAACTCGGGCTGGACGGGCTCGACAGAAGAATGCTCACAATGATAATCAAGGGATATAACGGCGGTCCGGTGGGACTTGACACGCTCGCGTCGGCGCTCGGCGAAGAAGCCGTTACTCTCGAAGATGTTTGCGAGCCGTTCCTGATGCAGCTCGGGTTTATCGCAAGAACGCCCCGCGGACGAACCGCCACGTCTCTTGCTTATAAGCATCTCGGTCTTGAACAGATGGGACAGCAGACTTTCTGACGCAGAACATATAAATAATGTGTCCTCAATAACTGCCTTTTGGCAGTTATTGCCTGAAAGTCTGTAAAACAGACTTTCAGATGTTGTTCCAATGCACCTGCGGCGCATTGGAACAACGGACACATTCCTTGATGAGCAGACATTAAATAAACAAATCTACCAAAGGGAGATATTCAGATGGGAAGACTTTTCGGAACTGACGGAGCCCGCGGGGTGGCAATAACGGAGCTTACCTGCGAGCTTGCAATGAACATAGGCAGAGCTGCCGCGATAGTGCTCACGAAGCATAAGACCGCCGGCACAAAGGCAAAAATACTTATCGGAAAGGACACGAGGATATCGTCGGACATACTTGAGGCAGCCCTCATCTCCGGCATAATGTCGGTCGGTGCGGACGCGGTCACTCTCGGCGTTGTCCCCACGCCCGCCGTGGCATACCTCGTTACTCATGAGCACGCGGACGCGGGCGTTATGATCTCGGCGTCTCACAACAGCGTTGAATACAACGGCATAAAGCTTTTCGCTTCTACCGGGTTCAAGCTCCCCGACGAGGTCGAAAATGAAATAGAAGCGCTTATCCTCGACAACCCCGATGCAGTCCGGCTCAGAAACGGCACCGATGTCGGAAGAGTCTCGGTTCTCGCGGACGCAGCCGAACTGTACGCCGCGCACCTTGCGGAAGCTGCGGATATCGGAAACACAGGACTGCACATACTTGCGGACTGCGCCAACGGAAGCGCTTCCGCTACAGCCCGTATGCTTTTCGACAGGCTCGGGGTGAAATGCGATATCATGAACGCGGAGCCCGACGGCTGCAATATCAATGAAAACTGCGGCTCAACACATATCGACCGTCTCTGTGAGCGGGTCAGAGCAGGAGGATACGATCTGGGCGTGGCATTCGACGGCGATGCGGACAGATGCCTCGCTTCCGACGAGAACGGAAACATTGTTGACGGAGACAGGCTCATCGCGATAATCTCAGATGAGATGAAGCGAAACGGAAAGCTGAATAAAGATACCGCGGTCGTTACGGTAATGAGCAACCTCGGTTTCCACACATATATGAAAGAACACGGCATCACGACGGTCTGCACAGCGGTGGGCGACAGATACGTCCTCGAAGAGATGCTGAAGCGCGGGTACAACATCGGCGGCGAACAGTCCGGACACATAATCTTTCTTGACCATGCAACAACCGGCGACGGCCAGCTTACCGCCGTCAAGCTCATTTCCCTGCTCTCACGCTCCGGGCGGAAGCTCTCGGAATACAACGCCGAGTTCACCGACTATCCTCAGCTCCTCTTGAACGTAAGGATCACCGAGGACAAGAAAGGGCTCTGGGACAAGAACAAGGCGATACTTGCAGCTATCGGAGAAGCCGAAACGGCTATGGGCACCAACGGACGTATCCTCGTCCGGGAAAGCGGCACGGAACCGCTTGTGCGCGTGATGATCGAGGGAAAGGACGCGGAGCAGGTGGAGAAATACACCAACCTCATCGCGGACGCTGTGCGCACGGAGCTGTGCTGAAAGGACGGAAATGGCAAAGATACAGTGTGAGCTTTACGGCGATTTTGACATGATACTCAATGCGTTACATAACGCGGTCATCGGCGGAAGTCTGAGCGCTTCCCTCGAAGAAAGCTCGGATTTCTATGAAAACGGCGCGAGATGCGCGGTACGCATATATGAACGCTACAGTATGTTCGGCAGCAACAGGCTCTCGATGTCGGTAACGCTCTTTGAGGCAAACGGACGCGTATATATTTCGGCTGCAGCTACCGGTGGAAGTCAGGCAATGTTCATAAAGATCAATACTGTCGGCGAGCACTCGTTCCTTGATACCGTCCGGAAAACGATCGGATCGTTCTCGGTGCGGGGATATGGCAGCTACGGAGATCACAGATGAATATGCCGACACGGAGATAAAATGAGAATTGCAGATAACTGGAAAGATTACAGACTGATAGATACTTCCGACGGCGACAGGCTTGAGAAGTGGGGCAACGTCACACTTATCAGACCCGATCCGCAGGTAATATGGAAGAACGTCTCCCCTGCCCCGGAATGGGAAAAGGCGGACGCAAAATACAACCGCTCGTCAAGCGGCGGCGGAAGCTGGGATTACAGAAAGAAGCTCCCGGAAAGCTGGCAGATAAAATACGGTGACCTCACGTTCCTCGTTAAGCCCACAGGCTTCAAGCACACCGGGCTATTCCCGGAGCAGGCGGTGAACTGGGATCTGTGCAGGGAGCTTATAAGCGGAGCCGGCAGAGAGATAAGCGTGCTCAATCTTTTTGCATATACCGGTGGAGCTACTCTCGCCTGCGCGGCTGCAGGCGCAAAAGTCTGTCACCTCGACGCGGTGAAGAACATGGTTGAGTGGGGCAAGGAAAACGCACGGCTCTCGGGACTTGCGGACAGACCCATACGATGGATAACAGATGACGCAATGAAATTCCTCGGGCGTGAGATAAAGCGCGGGAACAGATATGACTGCATTATCCTCGACCCGCCGAGCTACGGACGGGGAACGAACGGAGAGCTCTGGAAGCTGGAGGACTGCATCTACGAACTCATGGAGCGATGCACCGCCGTTCTTTCGGACAAGCCGCTTTTCCTGCTCCTAAACAGCTATACCACCGGTCTTTCGCCGTCGGTAATGGCATACCTGCTGAAAATGACAGTCGGCAGGAAGTTCAGGGCCGACATAAGCGCGGAGGAGATCGGACTCCCGGTGGAGCGCACCGGAATGGCGATACCCTGCGGAAATACCGCGGCAGCGCTGTTCTTATAAAATGCACACAGAAAACAGAGATTAGTTATGGAAAACATCATTGAGATCAGAAATCTTGAATTTGAATATACTTCTTACGATGACGACGGGAATGTCTCCGGCACGAACAAGGTGCTTCACGGGATCGACCTCGATGTACCGAAAGGTCAGTTTCTCGCCGTGCTCGGTCATAACGGCTGCGGGAAATCTACCCTCGCAAAGCACATAAACGGTATTCTCACCGCTACTTCGGGGACTGTTACCGTGAACGGACTTGATGCATCTGTGGAAGACAATGTTTTCGAGATACGCCAGCACGTCGGCATGGTTTTCCAGAACCCCGACAATCAGCTCGTGGCAACCGTTGTGGAGGAAGATGTGGCGTTCGCCCTTGAGAACCTCGGAGTTCCCACCGGAGAGATACGCAGACGCGTTGATGGCGCATTGAAACTCGTGGAGATGTACGATTACCGCGAGCACTCCCCTCACCAGCTCTCCGGCGGTCAGAAACAGCGTGTCGCTATTGCCGGCATCATAGCCATGAAGCCGGACTGCATCGTCCTCGACGAGCCTACGGCTATGCTCGACCCGAAAGGCAGACGCGAGGTCATGGATACGATCGGAATGCTCAATGACCAGGGCGTTACCATAATACTCATCACTCACTACATGGACGAGGCGGTGCAGGCGGACAGAGTCATCGTTATGGACAGCGGCACCATCGTTATGGACGGAACGCCGAAAGAGGTCTTCGCGAAGGTCGATGAGCTGAAAGCGCACTCCCTCGATGTACCTCAGGTCACGGAGCTTATGTACGGGCTGAAAAAAAGCGGGCTCGACGTTCCGGTGAACGTGCTTACCGAACAGGAATGCGCAGAAGAGCTGCTGAAACTCAGACACGGGAAGCTGCAGAAAAAAGAGGATCCCGGAAAGTCCGGCGATGACAGCAGTATCCCCTGCATTGCGGAAGTAAAGAAGCTCACTTACAAATACAGCGTAGGCACGCCTTTTGAAGCGACTGCAGTCGATAACGTAAGCGTCAGCATAAAGAAAGGTCAGTTTGTTGGTGTCATAGGTCACACCGGAAGCGGCAAATCCACACTTATACAGCACCTCAACGGACTTCTGAAACCTACATCGGGCGAAATATTCATTGCCGGAAAGAATATATGGGACAAAGACGCGGACATTCGCTCCGTGCGCTTCCTTGCGGGGCTTGTGTTCCAATACGCGGAATATCAGCTCTTTGAGGAGACGGTGTATAAAGACATCGCTTTCGGGCCGAAGAACATGGGTATGTCGGAGGAAGAGACGGACAAGGCAGTGCGCGAAGCAGCAAGGACTATGGGGATCCCGGACGAGCTCCTCGAACGCTCGCCTTTCGACCTTTCCGGAGGACAGAAACGCCGTGTGGCTCTCGCAGGGGTAATAGCCATGAAGCCGGAAGTGCTCATACTCGACGAGCCGGCTGCGGGTCTCGACCCGAAAGGAAGAGACACGGTGCTCGATGAAATAAGCGAATATCATAAAAAATCGGGAACAACGATACTTCTCGTATCCCACTCCATGGAAGATATCGTGAAATATGCGGAGAAGATACTTGTGATGAACCGCGGGAGACTGTTCTGCTATGAGGACACAGACACGGTATTCAGCAGAACAAAGGAGCTTGAACAGATCGGGCTCGGCATACCGCAGGTATCGCGGCTCTCTCATCTTCTCGCTGCCGGCGGAATGGATATCGGAAATGATATCTACACGGTAAACAGAGCTAAAGAAAGAATACTGGAGATAACAGATGTTAAATGATATAACTATCGGGCAGTATTTCCCGGGAAACTCGGTGATACACCGAATGGACAGCAGGTTCAAGATCGTACTTGTGACGGTATATGTGGTGATGCTGTTCGTGGCGCAGAACTTCTGGGGGCTCGGGGTAGGCTGCGCTTTCATGATAATGGTATATGCAGCCTCGGGGATAAGCTTCAGACTTATCCTGAAAAGCCTGAAACCCGTGCTTGCGATCATCATTTTCACGGCGGTGCTGAACCTTATCTTTGTAAAGGACGAAGGAGATCCGCTGGTGGCATTCTGGGTGATAACGATATACCGTAAAGGCATCGAGACATCGGCGTTCATGGTGATAAGGATAGTATTCCTGATAGTGGGAATGTCGCTGCTGACATACACCACGTCGCCGATAGTGCTCACGGACGCGATAGAGAGCCTTTTCTCACCGCTGAAGAAGATACACTTCCCCGTTCACGAACTTGCAATGATGATGACGATAGCGCTGAGATTCATTCCGACGCTGATCGAGGAGACAAACAAGATAATGATGGCGCAGAAAGCAAGGGGCGCCGCACTCGACACGGGGGGGCTCATAAAGCGCGCAAAGGCTATGACGCCGATACTGATACCGCTGTTCATAAACGCGTTCAAGCGTGCAAACGAGCTTGCGACTGCAATGGAGTGCCGCTGTTACCGGGGCGGCGAGGGCAGAACGAAACTCAGGGTGCTTCATGCCACGAAGCTTGACTTTTTTGCAGCGGCGCTCACGGTCTGCGTTCTCGGAATAATAATCATAAACAACATCGTATTCTGAAAATATAATGCGTAACCTGAAAATTTGCATCAGCTACAACGGCGCAGCCTATCACGGCTGGCAGAGACAGAACAACAACATCACGATCCAGCAGGTGTTCGAGGAGTGCATGGGAAAGATCACCGGCGAAAAGATCACCGCACACGGCTGTTCACGGACAGACACCGGAGTCCATGCAAAAGAGTTCTTCGTAACGGTAAGGACGGAGAACAGGATACCCTGCGGAGGGCTCGTAAAAGCAATGAACGGGCTGCTTCCCGACGATATCGCGGTACATTCCTGTGAAGAAGCGGATCCGGATTTCCACGCAAGGTTCTCGGCAAAGGGAAAGGAATATGTCTATCTCGTCCATACGGCGAAGACGCGCGATGTTTTTGCAGACAAACTTGCGCTGCATTACCCGTACCCGCTGGACGAAAAACGGCTTGCGAAAGCCGCGGAGCTTTTTGTGGGCACACACGACTTTGCCGCGTTCTGCAAGGCGGAAGCAAAGGAACATCTTGCGACAACGGTGCGGACGGTGTACAGCTTCGGTGTGGAGCGCGAAAACGACAAGGTAAGATTTACCGTGAGCGGCAACGGATTCCTGCACAATATGGTGCGGATAATGGTCGGGACGCTCATCTATATAAACGAGGGCAAGCGGAGCGAGGAAGACATCACCCGCTCACTTGAGACCGGAGCCCGGAGCGACGCGGGGATAACGATACCGCCCCGGGGACTCTATCTTAACAGAGTGATATACTGAAAAAAAACAACGGCAAGGGGGGACAGATGTGAAGGTACTTGATCTCGCGGAAGCGACGGGAAATGAAGAAGGCAGCAAAAAGCCGAAAAACGTCGATCTCGGAAAATACAGAAAAAAGAAAAAGCGCAGCAAGCATCTTATGCACCTTATCGTCATACTCATAGCAGTGGCCGCGTTTGCGCTCGTATGGATAAATGCAGACAAGATCTTTGAGCCGCTCAGAGGTATCGCGTCGAAGATAGACAACAAGACTTCATACGATGTCGGCTTCCCTATCGAGCTTGCAGGAAGCGGCGGGTACTCGCTCATGAAGTTCGGGAACTCCTTTTCCCTGCTCACAGACACATACCTTTATGCATACGACACCACCGGCGCCCAGCTTTACGCGCTCAAACACGGATATAGCCACCCCGAACAGGCAACGAGCGAGAAACGCGTGCTCCTTTTCGATAAGGCGGGTACAAACTTCGCGGTTTACAGCAAGTCCAGCCTTATCTACCAGAAATCCGTCGATGACAAGATCGTTTACACATCAGTCGGCGACGACGGTATCGCGGCAGTGGTCACGGAATCCGACAGATACTCGAATATCCTCTATATTTACGATGACGGAGGAAACTGGAAATATACCAAGAAATTCGCGGACGAGAACGTTATGCAGGTATGCTCGGTCGGCGACGGGGAACATATAATCGTATCGACCATAAGCTCCTCACGCGGCGAGATAATGACGAACTTCTACAAATTCTCGATAAAGACTACCGACAGCGCGATCTGGAAACAATCGGTCAGCAGCGGCAGTCTCCCCTGCGGTATGTACGCCGACAGAGACAATGTCATCGCGGTGTGCGACAATACCGTGATCTCGGTGAACTGCAGGAACGGTGAGCTTAACGGCTCGTATCCGTACTCCGGTCAGCTCAGGCACTTCTATATAGACGGCTCAGGCGCGGTTGTGCAGTATAACGACATCTCCGCCAACAGGAACGTGGTAGTCGTATTCAACAGCAGCGCCGAGGCTGTGGCGCTCACCAATGTTACTGCGTCGGCTTCCTGTGTATATTCGGATCAGAACGGTATATATGTTCTTGACGGTGCAAAACTTAAAATGTTCGACAGTCAGCTTATAAACGAAACTTTCATTCCCGTCACGGACGATGACTATTCCTCATTCGTGAAGATAGGCAACAGCCTGATAATGCTCGGATATGACACGGTCAACTCGTATGAGGCAGTCAGAGTAACACCGACGGATAATTGATATACAATACAGACAATAAATATGTTAAGCCAGAATAAAAGGAGATAATATGGGAAGTGATTTCTTCTGGTTCCTCGATGCGGTCGTTATCGCGGCAGCCGCGGCTATGATCTTCAGAGGTGCCAAACGCGGCGGCGTAGCTGTGCTCATAAGCGCAGCAGCCGCAATAGTGGCGTTCATCGCAGCATTCATAGGCTGCACGCCGATATCCGATAAGATATACGATTCTTTCATTCGCTCAAAGGTGGAAGAATATATGTCGGAGCGTCTCGGGAACGCCGTGGACAGCGAGATGATCTCGGGGCTCTCACAGACGGATATGATGAAGACAAAGCTCGGTGACATATATCTTTCCGACCTTAAGATCGAGTACGACGATAAGAACACCGCCATGATCGACCTTTCGTCAGCCGATCTCACGGAGACAGGCATACAGAACGCAGACCTCACAGGTTTCGGGATAAGCCGAACATTCGACTGGTCGCTCGTCAAAGCGGGGCACATAACCGTTACAGCCTCCGAGGTGAAGAAATACGGTATCGGCAATATAGTGCTCTCACGCATCATAGCGTCAAATATGGCTTCGGCTGATGTGTTCAGGGCGTTTTCCGATGTGGGCAACAAGCTTGCGGATACCATCTCGCCTTCCCTCAGGGATCTCGGCAAAGATCTTGCGGACGGGAGCACCGACGCGGTCTATACATTCGTTGTATCTATCATCACAATGGCAGGTGGTACCGTGGGTGAACGCATTATGGACGACGTCATAACCCCGACGGTGATGTTCCCGCTGAAAGCTGTTGTGTTCTTCCTGATCTTTGCGATAGTGGTACTTATACTGAGCCTTATTGCAAATGCGTCGAAGATCATAAACAAGATACCGATAGTTTCATCGGTGAACGGCGTGGTCGGAGCAGTCCTCGGACTTGCGGAAGCGCTCATAACGCTTATGCTGATCTGCGTGGTGATACGGTTCGTTATCTCGGTTTGGGGAAATTCACTCGTTTTCATAAATGAGCAGACTATATCGCGTACTTTCCTGTTCAGGCACCTGTACGCATTTGATCCTCTCACCCTTCTGGGAAAGTAATTAATGTGTCCTCAATAACTGCTTTTTGGCAGTTATTGGCTGAAAATCTGCGAAACAGATTTTCAGATGTTGTTTAAATGCGCCTGCGGTGCATTTAAACAACGGACACATTCCTTGATGTCAAGCTCATTTCGTCCTTCGGACGAACAAAAGTGCAATGAAAATTCTAAACTATATAAATTTTCCTTTCACTTTTGCTGACTGATGAGCAGACATTAATTACGATACACCTATAAATTCAAAATAAGGGTACCTCTAAAAACCGCTTTGAAAAGAGAAAATGAGATAGCTGCGTCGGATACAAGGAAAGCCGACGAAGCCGGGCTGGCGCCCGGTTAGGAGGTTTGACGCAGTAGACGGCGTGGATAGCTCTTTTTCTCTCAAA
>JAGBMA010000211.1 GCA_017635095.1 Ruminiclostridium sp.
ATCCAGCCCCGCCGTCCAAACAGCCGCCTGGACAAGGTGCGCCATATGTTTCAGAAGGTAATGTAAAGATACATAATCGTCAAGACGGCAACAATCAGAAGTTATGGAGGGTAACAATGGAATATAGTAAGGAAGATTTATGCAGAATGATGAGCGTATTCATCAGGCATTACGAATAGCCTGTGCCGATGATTTTGTAGCGGAGCTTGACGGCGGAATTGATACTTTGCTCGGTGAGCGTGGAACAGGTTTGTCCGAGGGGCAGATGCAGCGTATCGCTATTGCAAGGGCGATCTATTCCGAAAGTCCGATACTGCTCCTTGATGAAGCAACTTCCGCACTCGATGCTGATACGGAGAAAATGCTCCTGCAAAATCTCAGGAATATGACGGATAAGACAGTTGTGATCGTTACACATCGCCCTGCGGCACTGGAGATATGTGACAGGGTTATTGACTTCACGGATACAGAAAAATAGCTCAGAGTTTTAGCGGAAGTTTACTATGAAACTTCCGCTTTATTCATAAGCCCCACTGGGTTCAAAGTTATTTATTCAATTCCTTGCTTACCCCTGCCCTTAGCCTTGTCCTTTGGAGTTCTCGGCTTCTTGGCGAGCCTTGCGGCATCACGCTTCATTTTAGCCCTCTCAAAGTAGCAAGTCTTTTCACGCTTCGGAGCGTTCTTCTTAGCTTCAATAGCCGCCTGATTCAGCTCATCAGTTACGACTTTCAGCCTTTGCTCCTTAGTATCAAGCTCCTCTTGCTGAGGAAACGGCTCTGCAACGATCTTCTGAGCTTCTGCGTGGTCAAGCCGGAGTTTTGCAAGGTTATCCTGCGTTCTCTCGATTCTGCCGTCAATGTTGTAGAGGGCAGCTTCAAGACGGTTCAGGTTATGGGCAAAACTCTCGATCAGCTTCGTGGTATGTGAAGCGGCACCTTGCAGACAAGCGGACAAACCGCCGCCCATCATGTTGCTGTTTACCGTCACACTCAGCTCAAAGCCCTGGAACGAGCCGACTTTAACGGGAGTATCCGCATACTTGATAGCCAGCACCGCATCTTCCAAAGCCTTAGCTGCTTCTTTTCTGTCGGTGTACTCAACATCACCGATAGTGATTTTGAATACAGGCAGTTTTCGCTCAGGATCGATCGGGAGCTTGCGGAGTGCTTCACGGTCTGTATGGAGGTCAGCAAGAATCGCAGTAAGTTTCTGTTCCTGTTCAGGGAAACGAGCGATCTTGTCCTCCATTTCAAATACCGTGTTGCGGTGTTCCGCAGCGAGTACCCTCAGTTCCTTCACTTCATTTTCAAGCATGAGCTTTTCCTTGATACGCTCATCGCCTGTGCAGAGAGCCTTGATCTCGGAATAAGTGAGTGCCTGCTGGTCCACATCTTCGCATTTTCTCGCAGGAGTCTTACTTGTCATGATCTGAGAGATAAATTTCTGCTTGTTCTCCAAAGTCTGATAGGAATAAGCGTCGAATGTGCCTTTGGTGACATAACGGAAGATCTGCACCTGCTTGTTTTCATTGCCTTGACGGATAATTCTTCCGGCGCGCTGTTCCAGATCAGCAGGTCGCCACGGAATATCGAGGTCATGGACTGCGATCAGCTTCTTCTGTACATTTGTACCCGTACCCATTTTGGCGGTTGAACCGAGCAAGACACGGATTTCTCCGCTGCGGACTTTATCAAAGAGGTCAGCTTTCTGCTGTTCGGTTTTCGCATCGTGGATATATGCGATCTCCTCCGCAGGGATACCCCTTGCAATCAGCTTATCACGAATATCGTCA
>JAGBMA010000212.1 GCA_017635095.1 Ruminiclostridium sp.
GCGTCTGCGGACGCGCGTGTGGGGCTCTGCCCCACGCCCCGCGGGGGAGAGAGAAAACCTTTTTTTGTAAAAAAAGGCTTTTCTCTCTCCCCTCGACCCCTCTCTCTTTCCAAAAAAACTTTTGCAGCTGCCGCGCTGAGTGAGACAGTTTCTGCACAGAACGTAAAAAATAGCAGACCCGTAAGTAACGAGTCTGCTATTTTTATATGTTTTCATGATAATTGATGGGTAAGTCGCGACAGCTTCGGGTGCAGGGCTTGCCCTGCCGCGGGGCTCGGGGCGGCGTAAGCCCCGAAACCGTCTGTTAAGACGCGCGGGAGCGCCGGACTGACGGGGCGTGGGGCAGAGCCCCACAAGCGCTGGAGCGCTACGATCAGTGTATATACTTGTTCTCAAATTCGTCGGTCGGGATAGGACGGTCGTAGAGATAGCCCTGTATCTCGTCACAGCCGTAGCTTGAAACGACGCGTTCTTCTTCCTCCGTCTCAACACCCTCACAGACGATCTCAAGATGTATCTCGTTGAGGATACGGATAAGCCCTTTCATGAGCTCGTTTCCGCGCTCGGATTTCAGGCTCTCCTTGACGAAGCTCTTGTCAAGCTTGACAACATCTACCGGCAGAACGCCTATAAGGCTGAGGGAAGAGTAGCCGGTGCCGAAATCGTCAACACTTACCTTGAATCCGTAATCCCGGAGCTGGTTCACCTTTGAGACGATCATCTCCGAAGCCTCGAAGAAAACCGACTCGGTAACTTCTATCTCGATGTACTGAGGCGGTACGTTGTACTTTTCCGCAAGCTTGCAGATATCCTCCACCACGGTGTTGCTGTAGAAATGGATACGGCTCAGGTTAAAGGAGATCGTGACAGGTTCAAGCCCGTTGTCGATCCATTTGCGTATTAGCTTGCAGATAAAGGTAAGAACATAGAAGTCGAGTTCCACTATCTTACCCGTTTTTTCCAGTGCCGCAATGAACTTTGAAGGAGGGATAACGTTTCCCTCCGAATCAACGAGTCGGGAAAGTGCTTCGGCTCCGACGATCTTCTTCGTTTCCGAGGAGATCTTTGGCTGAAGATAGACCCGTATAGCTTCTTTTCTGAACGAATCATCGAACAATGGAAGGATCTTGGCGCTGTTTTCTTTAATATCCATAAGATGCTCCGAATAGACCACACAGGGAAGATTATAATTGCCTTTGCAGGTACGTCGGGCTATATTTGCCTTATCGACGGCTGCGACGATATTTGAATCGCTGTCATGAAGGAAGTAGATACCGACATTAAGGTTCGGGGAAATGCCCTTGGCTGTGTTGGCGATTATTTCTTTAAGCATCTCTTTCAGCCTCTGTACCTCGCGGAGGACCCGCTCACTGTCCACGTCCTCTATACACACGAGGGCGATGAAGTGATCGGAATGGCTCCTGCAGCCGAGGACCATATTTGGCAGAAACAGTCTCAGAAAATCCGCAATAGCTTTCAGCACCGCGTCGCCGATATCATAGCCGCATTCGGCGTTTATGTAGTGGAAATCTCCGACGTCAGCGGCGGCAATAAGGTAAGGCTTGGTTTTGTTGCAGATAACAGTCCCAGCCTGGGAGAGAAATTCTTCAAAACCCATAAATCCGGTGATATTGTCGGACATATAAACACCTCCCGATCTGTTATTCCCGATATATGGATAGGTATATCCAAAATGCTACTGTTATTATACCAAATTTTCAAACATTTTTCAATAGCTAAATGCCATTTTTGGCAATTTCAACAAATAGTTACATATAGGTTACAAAACCACAACGTATTGTGAGACTGTGTAAAATTGGCGTAAAAAACAAGCAGGCCTTCCGACCTGCTTGTTCAAATTCAATAGGGATGAAGCTTTCAGTGAAATGAGATCACTTCTTAACGTTGAATGCGTCCATACCCGGATAGCAAGCGCTGTCACCGAGCTGTTCCTCGATGCGGAGGAGCTGGTTGTACTTGGCAACACGCTCGGATCTCGAAGGAGCACCTGTCTTGATCTGGCAGGTATTGAGCGCAACTGCGAGGTCTGCGATAGTTGTATCGGCAGTTTCGCCGGAACGGTGAGAAGAAATAGCTGTGTAACCGGCCTTGTGAGCCATCTTGATAGCTTCGAGGGTCTCGGAAACGGAACCGATCTGGTTGAGCTTGATGAGGATAGAGTTACCTGCGCCGAGCTTAATGCCCTTAGCGAGTCTCTCTGTGTTTGTAACGAACAGGTCATCGCCGACGAGCTGGACCTTGTTACCGATCTTGGCGGTCATCTTCTGCCAGCCTTCCCAGTCCTCTTCATCAAGGCCGTCCTCGATGGAGATGATCGGGTACTTGTCAACGAGAGCTTCCCAGTGAGCGATGAGCTCGTCTGTTGTGAAGTCCTTGCCGGACTTGGGCTGATGATAGAAGCCCTTGCCCTTTTCGCTCTTCCACTCGGAAGAAGCAGCGTCCATAGCAATCATGAAGTCCTTGCCGGGTTCGAAGCCTGCAGCCTTGATAGCTTCGAGGATCTTCTCGATAGCGTCCTCATCGCTCTTGAGCTGGTTGGGAGCGAAACCGCCCTCATCGCCTACTGCCGTAACGTCGCCCATCTTCTTGATGAGAGCTCTGAGGTTATGGAAAACTTCTGCGCACCAGCGGAGACCTTCCTTGAAGGAGGGAGCGCCTACAGGCATGATCATGAATTCCTGTGTATCAACAGCGCTGTCTGCGTGAGCGCCGCCGTTGAGGATATTCATCATAGGAACGGGGAGCTTTGTTCCCTGAACGCCGCCGAGGAATCTGTAGAGCGGGATATCGAGAGCTGTAGCAGCTGCTCTTGCGCAGGCGATAGAAACAGCGAGGATAGCGTTAGCGCCGAGGTTGGACTTATCCTTTGTGCCGTCCTTTTCGATCATAGCCTTGTCTATTGCATAAGTGTCGGAAGCGTCCATACCGACGAGAAGATCGCAGATGATGTTGTTGATGTTGTCAACAGCCTTCTGAACGCCCTTTCCGAGGTAGCGGCTCTTATCGCCGTCACGAAGTTCGAGAGCCTCGAATTCACCTGTGGAAGCGCCGCTCGGAGCGGTACCTCTTGCGACTGTACCGTCTGCAAGTGTTACTTCAGCTTCAACTGTGGGGTTTCCTCTGGAGTCGAGTATTTCTCTTCCGACTACGTTTTCGATTTCCAAATAGGTCATGTTAAAAACTCCTTCTGCCACGCCTTTTTAAAAGGCGGTAATATTGATCCGTGCGGGAAATGCGGGCTTTATCCGCCCCGTACTTTACTCAATAATACTACCATATTTCGCAATGTTTGTCAAGATAAAATTTGTGCAACTTGAATTAAAATTTTGTGCATATTGCAGTAAATTGTGTACGAAAACATATCGTCAGGGTTAAATGCAAAAAAATATTGCAATAAATGTATTTATGTGGTATAATCATTGTATATATGCTTATCATTCGGAGGTATAACTATGGATAAAGCGTTCCGTGAAGCGGATATACTGCTCCCCGCTAAGGCTGACATGGAGAAGTGGGCAGTTGCTGCCTGTGACCAGTACACGGGGGAACCGGAGTACTGGGCAAGGGTGGAGAAGCGCGTCGGAGATTCGCCCTCGACTCTCAGGCTGATACTTCCCGAGGTTTATCTTGAAGAGACCGATGTTGACAGAAGGATCGACGCTATCCATGAGAGTATGCGCAGTATGCTCGGCACCGGTTTTTTCTCGTACTACGGCGACGCCATGGTGTATGTCGAGCGTGTGCAGTCCGACGGAATGGTGCGCAGAGGCATAGTCGGCGCTCTTGACCTTGAACAGTACGATTATCACGTCGGGAGCAGCTCCCTCGTGCGTGCCACGGAAGCTACCGTTGCCGAACGCATACCGCCGCGTCTCAAAGTCCGTCTCGGTGCACAGATCGAGCTCCCGCACGTCCTCGTGCTCATAGACGACGTTGAAAAGACGGTGGTCGAGCCTTGTGCATCGCTCAAAGAACATACTGCTCCGATCTATGATACCCAGCTGATGGAGGGCGGCGGACGCATAAAGGGCTACCTGCTCGGCGAGAAAGAGAAAAAACAGGTGGAAGCCGCTCTTGAAAAGCTCAACAACAACGATGCTTTCAACCGCAGATACGGTATAAGCGGATATCCGACGCTGCTGTTCGCGGTGGGCGACGGAAATCATTCCCTCGCGACCGCGAAAGAGTATTACGAGCGGCTCAAAGCTGCAAATCCCGGCAGGGATCTTTCCGAACACCCCGCAAGATACGCTTTGGTGGAGATCGTCAATCTTCACTGTCCCGCAATACGCTTCGAGGCTATCCAGCGTATCGTTACGGGAGTCGATACGGCAAAATTCATGGAAGAGGCGGCGAAGAAGCTCGGACTTGACAACACCCTTTCCGCTCAGCGCGTCATATCGGTCATCAAAGGCGCCGAACGCCTCAGCTACATACACAATCCGACTTCCGAGCTCTCCGTCGGCAGCCTCCAGGACTTCATCGACGGATACATTGCCGAGAACGGCGGAAAGGTGGACTATATCCACGGTGCCGACGTTGTCAAGCAGCTCTCCATGAAAGACAACACTGTCGGGTTCATACTGCCGGATATGCAGAAATCCGAGCTGTTCAGGACTGTAATAAAGGACGGCGCGCTCCCGAGAAAGACGTTCTCCATGGGACACGCCGCCGACAAGAGATTTTATATGGAATGCAGAAGAATAGATAAGTGAACGGAGGTATGATGATATGACCTGCTCTGTAAAAAGGATACTTTGTGTTTTTCTCGCGGCTTTTCTTGCGGTTTCCCTGATCCTGCCGCTTACGGCATCAGCGGAATACACCCTTGGCAGCAAGCTTGAGTACGACGGGAAGTACGTTTACCTTACGATCGTACCGAAAGACACCGGCGATACGATATACTTCACCGCAAACGGAAAGACCCCCACCAAGAAGTCGAAAGTATATACCGGCAGGGTAAAATCATCCAAAAAAGTCACCGTAAAGGCTGTGGAGTTCGATAAGAACGGTAACCGCACAGCCTCGCTCTCCATTACCATAAAGCCCCGGGTGATGCAGCCGGTAATCTCTCTCGCTTCTTCCGGCGGGGACAGATATGTGAAGATCACATCCGCAACGTCCGGCGCTAAGATTTACTACACCACCGACGGCTCCGAGCCCACGAAAAAGTCCGCTCTTTATAAGGAGCCGCTGCCCTATACCGACGGGGCGACGGTGAAAGCCCGGGCGTACAAGAGCGGAATGACATCAAGCAAGACCGTTTCTTTCAGCGTAACGATAGAAGAGTTCACAGCCTCAGCCGAAGCAGCCGAGGTCTTCAAGGCTGTCAACAGCGAACGCGCGAAAGCCGGTGTTTCCGACCTTATACTTGACCCGAAGCTCTGTGAGGCTGCACAGACAAGGGCGGAGGAGATCGCAAAGCTCTATGACCACAAGCGCCCCGACGGAACAAGAGGCGTCGAGATACTCGACGAGCTCGGAATAAGCTACACCGCCCGCGGGGAGAATATTGCAAGAAAACAGACAACGGGAACTCAGGCGGTCTCCGACTGGATGAACTCGAAATCCCACAGAGAGACCATGCTCAACGGAGATTTCGACAGGATAGGCGTGGGACACTGCTATTCCGGCGGCGTTCACTACTGGGTACAGCTTTTCATCAGAAGTTAACGGAGGTATGTTACAATGAGCAATACCGCAAAAAGAGTTGTTTCTGCTATACTTGCGCTTTTTATCGCATTGTCTGCGTTCGTGCTGATCCCGCCCGTGAGCGCATCGGCTCTCTCTCAGATCAGATACGCTGTGGGGTATTCCGGCACAAGCGTACTGCTTAAATTCACGCCTAAGAAGAGCACTGACAAGATCTACTATACCACCGACGGCTCAACACCTACGAAGAAGTCCACCAGGTACAAGAAGATCATCGGTGCGAGATCAATGGCGTTCGTCCGTGCTGTGGAGTACAACAAGAGCGGACAGAAGGTCGCTGCAATAAACATAGTCATAAAACCCCGCGTGCAGAAGCCGGAGTTTACCGCGAAAGTCTCCGGTAAATATACATATGTGACCATAACCTCCGCGACTTCCGGCGCGAAGATATACTATACCACCGACGGCAGCAAGCCGACGAAGAAATCAAAGCTCTATACCGGAACGCTCAAATGCAAAAAAGGCGTTGTTATACGGGCGAGGGCGTTCAAGAGCAAAATGAACAACAGCAAGGTCGCGAAATATACCGTCACCGGGAAGTCCACCGCGTCATCTTCCTCAGGATCGGGCGGCTCACAGCAGCAGGACACAACTGTATCTCAGGACAGCGGCAGCAGCTCCTCCGGAAATGACGGCGGCGTTACCATTGAAGTCGAGATCGACACGCAGAGCGGCACGATAAAAGTGACCGATGTCACAGACAATTCCGGCACAGGCGCGGAAGAAACTGTATCTCAGCCCGCCGAGTCCGATGTTGACGGCGTTTTCAGGATAATGAACGAGGAACGTGCGGCTGTCGGCGTAAGGGCGCTCACTATGGATCCTACTTTATGCAGGGTGGCGGAAATGCGTGCAAAGGAGCTCGTAACGGTGTTCGATCACGACCGTCCCGACGGAAGGACCTGCTTCACCGCCCTCGACGAATACGGAGTTCGCTACGGCGCGGCAGGTGAGAATATCGCTGCCGGCCAGAAGAATGCCGCAGGAGTTATGAACAGCTGGATGAATTCCCCCGGACACAGGGGCAACATTCTTTCGTCAAGCTTCGGCAAGGTAGGCATAGGCTGCTATAAATCTGGAAGTATGAAGTACTGGGTACAGGTATTCACAGACTGATACACGGAGAAGTGAGAAATGCTTTTTTCGGAAGAAGAAAAGGCGCCCTCCTGCGAGCTTCAGCACGTTCATGAGGACGCCGTTAAGAAGATAAAAGAGATAATGCCCGACGAGGATTCGCTGTTCGATCTCGCCGAGCTGTACAAGATATTCGGTGACAGCACGAGGATAAAGATACTGTACGCGCTGTTTGAGGCGGAGCTCTGTGTCTGCGACATCGCCACCCTCATAGGAATGAGTATGTCGGCGGTCTCCCACCAGCTCCGTATCCTGAAACAGGCGCGGCTCGTGCAGTACCGTCGCGACGGCAAGAGTGTGTATTATTCTCTTGCGGACGATCATGTGCGTTCCATACTCGGGCAGGGAATGGATCACATAAGTGAATGAAGGACAGCGTAAGCACAGCGCTTCGTGAGATCATTTATGCAAAAAGAGGGTGAGGAAGCATGGCGGTCCCGACGATCGACCAGTTTATAGAAAGAAGCAAGGTGAACTGCCGTGCAAGCGCCGTTGTTACGGTAAAACGGCGGTACATCGCGGAGCACTCCGGCGGAGTTGCCGACGAAGGACAGCTCAGAGAGCTCGCCGATAAGTTCGCCGCGTCGCCGGAGGGGGAAGCCGCGGTGGAAAAGGCGCTTTCCGAGGAGAAGTTCTATAAGCTGCTCTGCGCAGAGGACGCTGCGGTACAGCCGAGAGTTGTGAACGCTTACCGACGTTACATATCGGGAATGGCAGTACCGTCCGCGGCGGACAAGGCGGAGCGCCGCAGGAGCAAGAACCGCCGCAAGAAAGAAAACAAGAAAAAGCGCGACCGCGAAAAGAGAAGCGTACTTTTGGAGAAATACAAAGCCTATCAGATAACCGCCGAGGACGAGGAGCATATCATAGCTGTCGCGTCGGGACTTATCGAAGCGCATTACTCCGATATCGAGAACATACTTCCCCACAAGTTCCTGCGTGAAGCCCTGAGCGAATTTGTGAATGAAACGATCTTCGGCAAGTTCAACCGCCGGCTTTATGATGAGGCGGCTCTTAACCGCCGGCGCATCGACAACGTCGTCTATATGTCGGGAATGCCCTGTGATACGCTCAACGAGCTTGTTATGGCTGCCGCGGCGTTTGTGGTGCTCTCGGAAGAGGGGATCACCGGCGCTTCCGCAGAAAGCTGCGCGGCGGATATGATCGCGGGGTACTGTCCGCGCTATCCGAGGATCGAGGTGCTCTATGCGCGGCTCATAAAGAAATATGACCGCGATACCGTTACTTCCATAATAACCGGAAGCATGAGGTACAAGAAGGCGGTCGAGTATATGCAGTCACAGATAAAGGCTGCGGAATCCGCCCACAAGCTCATACTGAAGGAGATACCCGAGGACGTTACCGAGCTTTATCCCGGCGCGAGGGGAATGCACAGGCATTTTATCCTGCATCTCGGTCCCACAAATTCCGGAAAGACATACAGCTCGCTGGAAGCCTGCAAAAAAGCGGAGAGGGGAGTTTATCTCGCACCTCTGAGACTGCTTGCCTACGAGATATGCGAGCGGTTCAACCTTGAGGGCGTGCCCTGCAGAATGATAACCGGCGAAGAGGAGATAGATGTGCCTTTCGCGACACATACCTCATCTACCGTGGAGATGCTCAACACCAACGAGCGCTACGATGTTGCAGTCGTTGACGAATGCCAGCTCATAGAGGACGAGGAGCGCGGCGGAGCATGGACAGCGGCGATACTCGGTCTAATGGCGGACGAGATACATCTCTGCGCGGCGGAGAATGCAAAGAACATACTTATATCCCTCATAGAGCTATGCGGCGACAGTTACGAGACAGTGATGCATCAGCGCTCGGTGCCCCTCGTATGCGACAAGCGGGAGTTCGTTTTCCCCCGCGATGTTGAAAAGGAAGACGCCCTTATCGCTTTCTCGAAGAAGGCTGTGCTGTCCTACGCCGAACAGCTCCGTACAGTCGGCATAAAGGCGAGCGTCATCTACGGCGATCTGCCCTATGATGTGCGCAGGAGCGAGGTGTCACGGTTCGTCCGCGGTGAAACGGACGTGGTGGTCGCGACGGACGCGGTGGGAATGGGACTTAACCTTCCGATAAAGCGGGTGGTGTTCCTTGAGACATATAAGTACGACGGGCGCAGAAGGCGTTTCCTGCACGGCACGGAAGTAAAGCAGATAGCCGGCCGAGCGGGACGCATGGGAATGTACGAAACGGGCTGGTTCAACTCCGCGGAGTTCAAGGACGATATATGCCGGAAACTTGCGCGGAAGAGCCACGAAATAACGAGGGCGAGACTTCGCATACCGGAGTCGATACTTGCGGTGGATATGCCGCTCTCGGAGATACTGCTGAGGTGGGGGACGATACCGGACGACGGTATCTTCACCAAAAACACGGTGGAGCGCGAAGTAACGCTGAGCCGGGTACTTGAAAAGTACAGCCGGGACAAGCTCCTCATATACAAATTCGTCACCATACCTTATTCGGAGACAAGAAAAGATCTTTACGACTTCTGGTTCGAGCTTTTCACAAATGAGGTGAACAACACAAGAAGATCGGTGTTCTCATATACCAATGCTCTTGAAAGAAGGGGCTCGGCGCTTGAAGATCACGAACTTGCATACCGTAAATGTGACATTCTTTATTTCTACTACGACAGGTTCGGAGTAAAGGAAGACCTTGAAGCCATTATGGAACTAAAACACGCTATTTCCGCGGATATCATGAATATACTGTCCGGAAACGCGTCTTTCAGTTCCGGTGAGGTGCATCTATGAAAAAACTGAGCATGAAGCAGATAAGTCTTATCGTGAGCACGACTGTGTTTGCGATATTGCTCGTTGCCGTTCTGATTATACTCAATTTCACAAAGAAAAACACCTATGTCGATGTACTGAAGGACAAGACCGATGTTGGGCTGCTGCTCAACGGCGTTGCGGACGACAGGAGCTGGAGCATGGCGCACGCCGAGGCGCTTGAAAGTATCTCTGATGAGCTGAACCTGAACATAGTCTGCCGCGAGAACGTGGCGGCGGACGAGAGCTGTGTGGATGTGATCCGTTCTCTTATCGAAGACGGCTGCGTGATAATAATCGCCACGTCCTTCGATTTCGGTCAGTATATGGAGCAGTGCGCAGCGGAATTTCCGGATATATACTTCCTGCACGCCACAGGCACCGCCGAGGGGAACAACATCGGCTCGTTCTTCGGAAGAATGTACCAGTTCCGCTATCTGAGCGGCATAATCGCCGGAATGCAGACAAAGACCAACAGCATAGGCTATGTTGCATCATTCCCCATATCCGAGGTGAACCGCGGGATAAATGCGTTCACGCTCGGCGTAAGGAGCGTCAATCCCGAAGCTGTGGTGCACGTTTCGTTCTGCGGTTCATGGACGGATGACGAACCTGCGGCGGCTTCGTCGGAAAAGCTCATAACAGAGTTCGGTGCAGATGTTCTTGCCATGCATACCGATTCGCTGGCGCCGCTTGAAGCCGCGGACAAGCACGGCATCTGGTCGATAGGCTATAATTACGACAATTCCGGGCTCTTTCCCGGGTCGTACCTTACGGGGTGCGTCTGGGACTGGAGCAGTTACTATAAGGAGCAGATACTTTTGTGTCTTCAGGGAAAGTTCCGGGGTGAGCATGACTGGCTCGGCATAGAAAGCGGGGTCATGAAGCTTGTGGATCTCGGAGCCACCAGGAATGCCGATCCGGCCTGTGTCGGTCCGCTCAACAAGGCACGCGAGCGTTTTGAGAAGTATTCCTTCGATGTTTTCTACGGTCCCGTTACCGACAACGAAGGAAATGTGAGAGTACCCGAGGGAGAATCGCTTTCGGACAGTAATATGCTGAACAATTTTGACTGGTATGTGGAGGGCGTTGAGGTTGAACAGTAATGGCAGAGATGTGAATAAGATCTACCGTGTGCTTTATATAGCGATCATGGTCATAATTGTTGTCACTGCGCTCGTTCTCATTCTTACGGCACAGCCGGTAGAGGCGCGCCCTTTGAAGATAGGCTGTATTTTCAGCGGGCGTGTTGATGAGACAGGCTGGAACGGCTCGAACTACGGCGGTATAAGCTCAGCCTGCGAAGCCGCGGAAATTGAGCTCTGCGTCCGTGAGAACATTCCCGAGGAGGAACAGGCGTGTGTTGAGGCTGTGGCTTCCCTTGTGGGAGAGAACTGCAGCGTTGTGTTCCTGACAAGCTATGGATATGAACAGTACGCCGATCGTCTCACAGGCTCATACCCGGGGATAAAGTTCTGCGTCACCGGATCGGACACGGAAGATACTGCTGCAACATACTACCTCGGCAGAATGTACGAGGGTCGTTATCTTGCAGGGATCGTTGCGGGGCTTACCACAAAGACCAATGTGATAGGCTATGTTGCGGCTATGCCCAACAACGAGGTCAACCGCGGCATCAACGCCTTTGCGATAGGTGTAAAACGAGTTGCGCCCGACGCACGGGTGAAGGTGATATTCACCGGCTCGTGGGACGACGCGGAAAAGGAGAAAGCCGCGGCAAGGAAGCTTGCGGAAATGTCGGCGGACGTGATGACATATCACCAGAACCAGGAGAGCGTTCCCGAAGTATGCGACGAGCTCGGTATAGATTTCATAGGCTATAACAGGGTCGGCGGGGAATACTCGGAACATTTCCTCACAAGCATAGAGTGCAGCTGGGACAAGATCTACACAAGCATTATCCGGGATATCCAGAACGGCAGGAACCCGGGCGGTATGTACTGGTTCGGCATATCCGACGGCGCGATCAGGCTTACGGACTACTCGGAAAACGTGTCCATAAGGGCGCGCTATGAGGTCATGTTCGCAATAAACAGGATAAATGCGGGAAGGAATGTCTTCTCCGGCGAGATATATGACAACAGCGGTGTTCTGCGCTGTGCGGCAGGCGAAACGCTCAGCGACAGCAGCCTTATACACAGTATGGACTGGTTCGCGGAGGGGGTGGACATATATGAAGGCGAGTGACATCAAGGCTTCATTGTACAACCCCCGCTCCGCCGTGAATATATGCTTCATAATCGTGCTGCTGTTTGTGGGACTTCTGCTCAACAGCCGTATGAAGACGCTCCTTTACGGTTTTGTGGAAGGTCAGGTCGCGAGACAGGCTGCAACGGTGGCAGAAAAAACATCACAGGAGCTCAGCACGGAGATACTCAGTCTTTCTTACCGCAAGTCTATCTTAGAGCAGTCTCCCGATAAGATCGAGACTGTCTATGAAGCCATGTCAAAGGTGAACGACCATATGAAGATAGGCATACTTGCCACGGACGGTACCGCTGTGTGCGGCAATGTGGTCAGCGCGGAGGATTTTCCGGGGATCCAGTCATCTTTCCGCGGAAATAGCGTCATAAGCTATAACCCGATGCAGGGGCTGCTTTTCAGCGTCCCTATATACAACGGTGAAAATATAAAGTACGTCATGTATGAGCTCTGTCCCAAGAGCTATATAGCGGAAAGGTTCGCTGTATCGTGCTATGACGGTATGGGAAAGGCGCTGGTGCTTTCAAGGAACGACGAGCTCATAGTGCCGTTTGAGAATTCCACTACGGACGATGTGAACTTCTTCTTCGGCGAGGAGCTTTCGCCTGTTTTTTCAAGGCTTGTGCAGAGTCTCGAACTTTCAGTTTCGGCCTGCAAGAGAATAGATTCTTCACGGGGCGAGTTTTACGTTTTCGCTTCCGAGATCCCGGAGACGGACTTTTATCTTGCGGGCTTTGTGTCCGCGGATATAGCCGCCGAGGGTGCATACAACATAGTTCTGCTCGTGGAACGTGTGTTTGAGCTCATCGTAGTCCTGTTTATAGTCGGTTCCGTATATCTGATAATCACTTCGAGCAAGGTGCACGAGAACGACGAACTCATGCGGGCAAAGCAGGTAGCCGAAGAAGCTTCCCGTGCAAAGAGCGACTTTCTTGCAAGTATGTCCCACGAGATAAGAACGCCTATCAATGCGATACTCGGTATGGACGAGATGATACTCCGCGAGTACGACGACCCGGGGCTCCGTCAGTATGCCATGAATATCCGCAACGCCGGCAATACGCTCCTGTCCATTATCAACGACATTCTCGATTTCTCGAAGATCGAGTCCGGAAAGATGGAGCTTATCCCTGTGGAATATGACCTGTCGCTGGTGATATACGATCTTGTGAGCATGATGAAGCCCCGCGCCGAGAGCAAGGGCCTCAGCTTCATCGTCAACGTCAACAGCAATATCCCCAGAGGTCTTTACGGCGATAACATAAGGATAAAGCAGTGTATCCTGAATCTTATCACGAACGCGGTAAAATATACACAGAAGGGAAGCGTCATAATCGTTGTGGATTATGAGAACACTCTTGACGGGTGCGTTGCGATAAGAGTTGCGGTCAAGGATACCGGTATCGGCATCAGGCAGGAGGATATGGAAAGAATGTTCTCGCCGTTTGAGCGCGTTGACGAAGAGCGCAACCGCACGATCGAGGGCACAGGACTCGGTATAAGCATCGTAAAGCGGCTCCTCGCCATGATGGACAGCCGGCTTGAGGTAAAGAGCGAGTACGGCAAGGGCTCGGAGTTTTCGTTCACTATACGTCAGGAAGTCCGGGACAATGCTCCGATGGGCGATTACGAGAAGAGCTATATCCACTCGGTTGAGAACACCGAATCCTATCATGAGCAGTTCACGGCTCCGACAGCCCGTATCCTTATCGTAGATGATATCGAGATGAATCTTACTGTGGCGTCGGGACTTCTGAAGAATACCGAGATAATGATAGATACAGCTCTCAGCGCAAAAAACGCGCTGATACATACGGAAAAGAAGACCTACGATGTTATCTTCATAGATGACAGAATGCCGGGTATGGGCGGTATAGAGATGCTCAAGGAGCTTCGTTCGAGAAAGAGCAACCAGAACTGCAATAAACCGTGCATAGTGCTCACGGCGAACGCTATATCGGGCGCAAGGGAACAATATATGAAAGAGGGATTTGAGGATTATCTTTCCAAGCCCATAGATGCTGCGGAACTCGAAAAGACGCTGCTGAGATACCTGCCCGGGGACAAGATAGTGATGAGCAGGAAAGAGGAGAGGGCTGTACGGGCTCCGGTAACGGAAAAGACCGCGGAGAAGGAAGACGACAGCGGCGAAAAGAAGATAGAAGAGATAAGAAAATATATCGGCGGGGACGGAGAACTGTATGATGCCGTTCAGCTCCTCGTGAAGCGTGTGCACAAGTGAACGTGCGGCGCGTAAAACTAACCGGCGGGTGGTGATAAGGATTGCTGTATAATGCGCTTCCGGAGCTTATAACGCTTCCGTTTATAATTACACTTTATATCTCTCTGTGGGTGCGCTATAAGAACGCTACGAGCAAGGAGCGCTCATTCAGGAGAATGGTGCTTTTTGTCATACTCGCGAGCATACTTGACGTGTTTGTGGGATTTATGACCGGTTCGGACGATATACCGAGCGCCTTTATACTTGTGCTCAATACCCTCGACCATATTGCAGCCGCCTGTGCGTCATTCTGCCTTATTGTGTATGTTTATGACTACATAGATGAAAGAATAAAGGCCCGCCGCATTTTCATGATAATCAATCAGCTCATTCTCGTAGGCGTCATGATACTGCTTCTCCAGAACCTTATCTCCGGGAACGTATTCGGGTATGATGAAACGGGGAGCTATTATGAGGGTCCGCTGTTCATGCTTGCAGCTTACGGAGCACCGGTATATTTCAATATTTACGCTCTTGCCGCAGTAATAATATACCGCAGCTATTTCCGCCGTTCTCAGCTCGTTATGCTTATTCTTTCCGGCTTCATAATAGGTGTTGTGGTAGTTGTTCAGCTGCTTTTGGATAACCGGTATCTCATGGCCATGACCGGTGCGTCATTCGGTCTGTTCCTAATATTCCTGTCTCATGACACTCCGGAGAGCTACAATCTTGAAGAAGCGATGGAGGATCTCCGCCGCTCCCGGGAGGAAGAAGAGCAGGCGAAGCTTAAAGCAATAGCGGCGGACGAGGCAAAGACCCTGTTCCTGTCACAGATGTCCCATGAGATAAGGACTCCTATCAATGCGATAATGGGATATAACAATATCATCATGGACGATACCCAGGAAGATGCCACAAGGGAGTATTCGCGCAAAGCGAGACTTGCGGCAAGAAGGCTCCTCGACTTTTTCGAGAGTCTCTTCGAGTTCGTTGATGTTGACAGCGAGGCTGTGCTGAAAGATATAGCCGAGGGCAAAGACGACGACGAGTATGCAGGTGACATTGACGATGGAGGAAGCTCGGCTCCGTTCTCCGGCGCACAGGATCTCAGGATACTTGTTGTAGATGATACCGAGATGAATGTGGATCTGCTCACGAGGATACTGCGCACGATGGGTTTTGAGACCGACAGCGCCCCCGACGGCGAAAAAGCGATAGAGCTCATAAGGAACAACCATTATGACCTCATCTTCATGGATCATATGATGCCGGTAATGGACGGCATGGAAGCCATGCGCATCATAAGTGAGGAGAAACTCTGTGACGACACTCCCGTGATAATGCTCACCGCGAACACCATAAAGGGCGAAAAGGAGAAGTACATCGAAGCCGGTTTCACCGAGTATATCACAAAGCCTTTCTCGGATAAGTCGATAAAGGAAGTCATACTGAAATACCTGCCCGTTGACGAGGAGCATATCAACCAGTCATCATGGCCGCCGGAGTGGAGGATACTGCAGAAAGAGCTCCCGTTCCTCAGAATTTCGTCGGCAAAAGAGTACTTTCTTTCCGATGCCGACTTCTTCATAGCGGCACTGCGGGATTACGCGACTTCCATGATCGTGCCGAAGCTCGAAGAATATATCGAGACCGGAGACTACTACAATTACCGCGCTTGCCTTTGTGCAGTCAAGGACGCGTCGAGACTCATAGGCGCCGATATTCTTTCCGACCGTGCGGCAGCTCTTGAGAAGCTCTATATCCGCGGAAGCATAGAGGAACTAAAGTCAAAGCACGTCGCTTTCATAGAGAATACCAAGAAGATGCTGCGCCAGCTTGCGGGAGCGCTGTACCTGTCCGAAAGCGAGACCGAGACTGCGATAGGAATCGAACAGAACGATGTAAGACCGCTGATACTCGTGGTGGACGACGAACCGGTCCTCTGCAACATGATAAACGAGATACTGAAGAGCTACTACCGCGTTGTTGCGGTAAGCACCGGCGAGGAAGGCATAATCCGCGCTCAGGAGGACAACCCGTCGCTCATACTTCTCGATGTGAACCTTGAGAGCATGAACGGCTTCGATGTTATCCGCGCGCTGAAATCCGTTGAGGAAACGGCGGAAATACCTGTGGTGTTCATGACCGCCGATGACAGCGGAGAAGCCGAGATAAAGGGCTTCCAGAGCGGAGCTTCTGATTTCGTCAGAAAGCCTTTCGTGCCTCAGGTGCTCGTGAGCCGCGTCCGCAGGATAGTGGAGCTTTCGTCGCTGCAGAAGCATCTGCGCCGCGAGATACTGCGCCAGACCGAAAAAGTCGGTCACCTTTCAAGGGAAGTCATGCTCGCGCTTTCAAAGGCGGTCGATGCAAAGGACAAGTACACCAACGACCATTCTCAGCGTGTCGCAAAATACGCGTCCTGGATCGGAAAGCAGCTCGGCAAGACCAAAAAGGAACAGGACGACCTGTATATTATGGGACTGCTTCATGATGTGGGCAAGATCGGCGTTCATGAAGAGATCATAAATAAGCCGGGAAGACTTACGGACGAAGAATATGCAGAGATAAAAAATCACACAAATGTGGGCTACGAGATATTGAAAGTCATAACCGAGATGCCGGAAGCGGCGAAGTGTGCGCGGTGGCATCACGAAAGATACGACGGCAGAGGATATCCCGACGGGCTCGCGGGAACGGATATACCGGAAATGGCACGAATCATATGTGTCGCGGACGCTTATGACGCAATGACGTCGAGACGTGCTTACCAGGCGCTTAAGCCCCAGTCGGAAGTGCGTGAGGAGATCATACGCTGCAAGGGCACTCAGTTTGATCCGGTGGTAGCGGACGCAATGGTAAGAATAATAGACGAGGACTCGGGTTACAAGCTTCACGGGTAATGTGAGGAGAACGAATAAGTCCTGTGCGGTAAGGGGTGAAAGTATTGAGCATCAAAGTGCTTGTTGTCGATGACAGCAATGTGGAGAGAAACTATCTTGCGGGGCTTCTCGGCAAGCTCAGAGCGGAGGCGGATACCGCAGGAGGCTGTGAAGAAGCGGTAGAGAAAGCTTGTGAGCGGCAGTACGACATGATATTCATAGATTATTTCATGCCGGACTCCGACGGCGTTCATGCGCTCAAAGAGATACGGATCGCCGAGGGCACCCGGAACGCGGAAACTCCCGCAATAGCGCTCGGAACGGCGGATCCTGTTCTCGGTGATGATTTTTTCATAATGCAGGGATTTATGAACTACCTCGAAAAGCCGGTGGATCACGAACTGCTGCACGCGGCGCTGCTCCTGTATCTGCCGGAGGTAAAGCGAGCCGAGCTCGAAGCGGATATGATCACGGATACGGAAGAAAGCAAGCCTGCAGTCATACCGGAATGGCTCGGTGAGATAAGCGAGCTCGATACGGGAGCAGGCGTGAAGAACTGCGGCACCGAAGAAGGGTATATGTCGGCACTGACTATATTCTACAACTCCATCGACAATATGTCACACGAGATACAGAGCTACTACGAAAGCGAAAACTGGACGGATTACACCATAAAGGTGCACGCGCTCAAAAGCTCGGCGCGCATCATAGGGCTTGCGGATCTGTCGGAGCTTGCGAAACAGCTCGAAGCTGCCGGGGACGGCGGTGATCTCGATTTCATAAATGAAAACACAGGCAGGCTTCTGGAATGGTACAGGTCGTATAAGGGAAAGCTCTTGGGGCTTGCGGGAGAAGAAAAGGCGGAAGAATCCGCAAAGCCGCCCGCAGAACAGGATTTCCTTGAGGACGCCTTCTCGTCCCTTGAGGAGTTCGCCGGTCAGATGGACTACGACCTCGTTGAAATGGTTATAACATCGGTGGAGGAATACAGCCTCGAACCCGATGATAAGGAGATCTTCGATGCAGTGAATGCGGCATTCATGGATCTCGACTGGAACGGCATAAAAACAGCCGCTCACAGATATATAGAAAAGCTTTACGGAGAGGACAGCGGATAGAGCCGGGAGATCCGATAAACGCTGTACATGAAAGAAAGGAATATGAACAATGCTTAAAAATGTAATGATAATAAGCACATCGGAAAGCTTTGCAATCAAGTCCATGGAGCAGAAGCTCATCGCCGTGGAAATAAGCGCGTACCAGGTAGTCGCAAGAACTACCGATATCGGCAGCAACATCGACCGTGCAGGACTTATCGTGCTCTATCTCGACGAGAGAATGGCTGCAATGACCGCGTCGCTGCAGAATATGCTCTCTTACCTCAACGACAAGCTCTACGAATCAAACAAGATGCTCATAGTCATAGCCAAGCGCAAGGACTATGAAATCGCTCTTCGCTACATATCCGAGGACTTTATACTCCAGTTCTTCGACCGCCCCATGAACATGGAAGCTTTTGTCCAGACCATTTTCGAGTACATGAACGAAGGCGAGAAGAAGATAGGCGAGGAGGAAAAGAAGCCCGCCGAGGACGCGGAATTAGCCGCTCCCATAAAGAGAAAGATGACATCGGACATGGTGGCGGTGCGCAAAAGACGCATACTGCTCGTTGACGATGATGCTTCGTACCTGCGTATTATCCGTAACTGGCTTAAAGACGGCTACGAGGTGGGTGTGGCAAGCTCGGCTCTCCAGGCTATAATGTGGCTCGCGAAGAATGATGTGGATCTGATACTGCTCGACTACAAGATGCCGGTATGCTCCGGGGCACAGATGTTTGCGATGCTCCAGAACGACTCACAGACCAAATCCATACCCGTATTCTTCCTCACCGGAAACAGCGCCCGCGACGCGGTTATGGAGATACTCAAGCTCAACCCCGAGGGCTACCTGCTCAAGACCTTCGACCGTAAGGCTCTCCTCACGAGACTTGAGGAATTCTTCGAGTTCAGATAGAGCGCCCCCGGCGCGCCCGCGGGCGCGTGTGTACTTCCGGACCGGACCGGCTTGCGCGGCTGGTCCGCGACGGCGTGACGCCGGACCCGATAGCTGTAATTTCAGAAAGTGCGTTATTTGCCATATATTGCTGTCCCCGGAGCCACGGGGATATTTTTTTGCAAAATCCGATAAAAAATCTTGCAATTTATGTTATACTGTGCTATAATAATTTAGTATGTTTAAAGCAATTACGAACGGGGGAATGGCTTATGCCAAAAAGACAGGACATCAACAAGATAATGATAATCGGTTCGGGACCCATTATCATAGGTCAGGCGTGCGAGTTCGACTACTCGGGTACCCAGGCGTGCAAGGCGCTCAGAAAACTCGGGTATCAGATAGTGCTCGTAAACTCAAATCCGGCTACGATAATGACCGATCCGGACGTTGCCGATATAACCTATATCGAGCCGCTCAACCTTGCAAGACTTACCCAGATAATCGAGAAAGAACGCCCCGACGCGCTTCTTCCGAACCTCGGCGGCCAGTCGGGTCTCAACCTCTGCTCCGAGCTTTCCAAGGCAGGGGTTCTGGATAAATACGGCGTAAAGGTCATCGGCGTGCAGGTAGATGCTATCGAGCGCGGTGAGGACAGGATCGAGTTCAAGCACACGATGCAGAAGCTCGGTATCGAGATGCCGAGAAGCGAAGTAGCATACTCGGTGGAGGAAGCTGTGAAGATAGCGGAACAGCTCCGTTACCCGGTAGTGCTCCGTCCCGCATATACTATGGGCGGTGCAGGCGGCGGTCTCGTGTACAACGTAGATGAGCTTAAAGTTGTCTGTGCCCGCGGACTTCAGGCGAGCCTTGTGGGACAGGTGCTCGTTGAAGAGTCGATAAGCGGCTGGGAAGAGCTTGAACTTGAAGTTGTACGCGACGCTGAAAATAATGTCATAACCGTATGCTTCATCGAAAATATCGACCCTATAGGCGTCCATACGGGCGATTCATTCTGCTCGGCTCCTATGCTCACCATATCCGAGGACGTGCAGAAGAAGCTCCAGGAATATTCATACAAGATCGTAAAGGCTGTCGAGGTGATAGGCGGCTGCAACTGCCAGTTCGCACATGATCCCGTTTCCGGACGTATAGTCGTTATCGAGATCAATCCCCGTACATCGCGCTCTTCCGCGCTTGCATCAAAGGCTACCGGTTTCCCGATAGCACTCGTTTCCGCAATGCTCGCCTGCGGTCTCACACTTTCCGAGATACCCTGCGGCAAGTACGGTACGCTTGACAAGTACGTTCCCGACGGCGACTACGTTGTTATCAAGTTCGCGCGCTGGGCATTCGAGAAGTTCAAGGGCGCCGAGGATAAGCTCGGTACGCAGATGCGCGCTGTCGGCGAGGTAATGAGCATAGGCAAGACCTATAAGGAAGCGTTCCAGAAGGCGATAAGAAGCCTTGAAACAGGCCGCTATGGTCTCGGATTCGCAAAGAACTTCCATGACCTCAGCAAGGAAGAACTGCTTCTTAAACTCACTTACCCCACAAGTGAACGCCAGTTCGTTATGTATGAGGCTCTGCGCAAGGGCGCGACGGTTGAAGAGCTCTATAACCTCACAAAGATCAAGCACTGGTTCATCGAGCAGATGAAGGAACTCGTTGATGAGGAAGAGAAGCTTCTTGCAGGAAAGGGCAGTCTCCCCGCTCCCGAAGTCCTGAAGCAGGCTAAACTCGACGGTTTCAGCGACCGCTATCTCTCTCAGCTCCTCGGCGTGAAAGAGGACGATATCCGTGCGGAAAGAAACAAGCTCGGCATAAAGGAAGCATGGGAGGGCGTTCATGTAAGCGGCACGGAGAATGCGGCTTACTACTACTCCACCTATCATCTCGATAAGGACGAAAGCCCCGTAAATACAGACAAGAAGAAGATCATGATACTCGGCGGCGGCCCGAACCGTATCGGTCAGGGCATTGAGTTCGACTACTGCTGCGTTCACGCCGCACTCGCGCTCAAGAAGCTCGGTTTCGAGTCGATCATAGTAAACTGCAACCCCGAGACGGTCTCCACAGACTACGATACTTCCGACAAGCTCTATTTCGAGCCGCTCACTCTTGAAGATGTACTCAGCATTTACGAAAAGGAAAAACCGGTCGGTGTTATCGCTCAGTTCGGCGGTCAGACCCCGCTCAACCTTGCTGCGGATCTGAAGAAGAACGGCGTCCGTATTCTCGGTACTTCCCCCGAAACGATAGATCTCGCCGAAGACAGAGATCATTTCCGCGCTATGATGGACAAGCTCGGTATCCCTATGCCCGAATCCGGAATGGCAGTAACGGTCGATGACGCGCTCAGCATAGCAAACAAGATCGGTTATCCCGTAATGGTTCGCCCGTCTTATGTCCTCGGCGGACGCGGAATGGAGATCGTTCACGATGACGAGATGATGAAGGTGTATATGTCGGCTGCAGTAGGCGTAACTCCCGACAGACCGATACTCATAGACCGCTTCCTGCACAACGCTACCGAGTGTGAAGCAGACGCGATATCCGACGGAAAACACTGCTTCGTTCCCGCGGTCATGGAGCATATCGAGCTTGCAGGCGTACATTCGGGCGACTCTGCCTGCATTCTTCCGTCGAAAAATCTCAGTCAGAAGCATATCGACACCATAAAGGATTACACAAAGAAGATTGCCGTAGAGATGAACGTATGCGGACTTATGAATATGCAGTACGCTATCGAGGACGATACGGTCTATGTGCTTGAGGCAAATCCCCGCGCGTCCCGTACAGTTCCGCTCGTATCTAAGGTATGCAGCATCAACATGGTGCGCATAGCTACCGAGATAATGACATCTGAGCTTACCGGAAAACCGTCGCCCGTACCGGAGCTGAAAGACCGCGATATCCCGCATTACGGCGTAAAGGAAGCCGTATTCCCGTTCAATATGTTTCAGGAAGTCGATCCTGTGCTCGGCCCCGAGATGCGTTCGACAGGCGAAGTGCTCGGCATCTCGAAGTCTTTCGGCGAAGCATATTACAAGGCTGAGGAAGCGACACAGACGAGACTACCCTCAGAGGGAACTGTGCTTCTCAGCGTATGCGACCGCGATAAGGGCGAGCTTGTTGAGATCGCGAAGGCGTTCGATGAACTCGGATTTCGGATCCTTGCAACCGGAAAGTCCTACGAGATGATCATTGACGCGGGCATCAAAGCGGAGCGTATCAACAAGCTCTATGAGGGTCGTCCCAACATCACCGATGCTATCACAAACGGCGAGATCCAGCTTATAATCAATACTCCCGCCGGTAAGACGAGCGTTCACAACGACAGCTATATCCGTCAGGCTGCGATCAAGCACCGCATACCGTATATCACCACTATGGCTGCGGCTAAGGCGAGCGCCGAGGGCATCAAGGCTATCAGGTCGAATGACCACATCGGCGTAAAGTCCCTCCAGGAATACCATTCCGAGATCAAGTGACCCGCAGCGCGTCTGCGGACGCGCGTGTGGGGCTCTGCCCCACGCCCCGGTAGGGCTCCGCCCTGCACCCTCAGCGCGTCTGCGGAC
>JAGBMA010000213.1 GCA_017635095.1 Ruminiclostridium sp.
CCAATCCGCGTATAACAGAGTGGCTAAGGTCGGAATCTGTTTTCAGACTCTTCTCACATACTTTCAGAATACATAAATCCCGTTTTGCTTTTTTGTTAGGTTTTACTATTGACAAATGGGCACTTCATAACAGAATTTATCGTTTTTTCAAAACAAAACAAACTTTATAAACTCCCACTGCTGACAACAGTACTGCATTAATGATTATTACGAGCATAATATCCTTCGCAAATAACCATACAACTTTATAAGGCGTCGCCATGATCGGTGGGATAGACAATAATAAAATCGTAAGGATCATGTGCCTTATAATATCTGATACAAACAATTTTTTCTCAGATGCCCTTTTTCTCCACTTTTTCAATGTCACAGCAGAATGAATACTTATGAAGAAAATCACAAAGCATATCCCATCTATTACTGCATGGAGTATATGATACAGGTTGGGAAGTTTCTGCTTGGGTTCTCCGAGAAGCGGCATAACAATATTTCCGAGCAGATTGTTGCAGACAAGATAATCATTCATATTAACGAGAACGACCACAGCTATGCTCTTTTCGGGGATAATGAACATATTAGATGTATAGTTTTCCACCAGCCCTGCGTGCATAAGTACAGGCTGACTATACATCCCGGTCACATAATTCCAGCCCATTCCGTAATATGTGCCGTCACCGGCAGGAACATTATCATAAAACATACGGTCAATGCTCTCGCTGCTCAATATATTTTCCCCGCTGCAAAGATACATTTGCAGATATTTTTCCATATCGGTCAAGCTTGAAGAAAGGTATCCTGCCGGAATATTCGTCCATGTTCCTTTATTAATCTTATCAGGATAATCGGGCTCTCCGGCAACAGGTATGCCGAAATAGTTTCTGTATCCTTCTATCAAACCGTTTTCCTTGCTTTTTTCAAGACTTGCGGCAGAGTGAGACATACCGATCGGCTCAAATATATTCTGCTCTATATACTGTTCATAGGACATACCGCTTACTGCTTCTATAATAAGTCCCAATAGCCCATAATTCGCATTTGCATATTCATAGCTGCCATATTGTTCAGTACTTTTCAAAGAACCAAATGTCTGGTAGGTGGTGATACCGCTCGTGTGATGCAGAAGATCTTTCACTGTTATCCTTCTATGATCGGTATTTTCCTCAAACCATTTTGATGTATCTATGTACTCATCTATCGGGCTTTCAAGGTCTATTTTTCCTTGCTCATAAAGCTGCATAATTGCGATAGCCGTAAACGATTTGCTCATAGACCCAATAATAATCGGCTGATTGGCGCTTTCACAGTTGCCATAGGTCTTTTCAAACAGCACACTATCCTTATTCACCACGGCTACTGCCATTGCAGGAATGTGGTATTTTTCTATATCCTCCGCAATTTGCTTATCTATTGATGAATAATCTGTGGTCTCGATTTCTGCTGCGGAAGCGCGTATTCCCGATATACCAAAAACCAGACACAAAATAATGCTGATAAATGCGGCAGTCAGTTTGTAGTTCCTCATTATTTAACCCCTTAGGTGAAGTAAATTCCGATTTATCACATTCGATTATATCACATGAACCTGCATTTGTAAAGTTTTTTGTGTGGTATAAGTATTTTACTTTATATTTGATTAAACCTATGAAATGCAGAAAAGGGCTTTCCGCATTTGGAAAGCCACATCAGCTTTACTACTGTTTTATTTCGGCAATAAAAAGATAAATAACGGTTATAATTTCTCTCCTTAATTTCAAATAACCTATTGGGATTTTTTGTTTAATTTGATTTATAGATATTTGAATATATAATACTCGAGCAATTGGTTGTAGAGACAGGACTTGTTTTTAATGTACTTTCTATAAGGATACAAAAATACAAATAATACAGATTATTACGAAAAATAGAAAAGCACTTGACAATACTTCGGTAAACCCGTTATAATATATGTAGAGATTATCGAAGGGAGGCGTTCTTTATGCTGATAAATGAGCAGCTCGAAAAGAAGAATATCACAAAATATCGACTGAGCAAAGAAAGCGGCGTTCCGCAGGCTACCATTAACGATATATGCAGCGGCAAGGCTGATATAGAAAAGTGCGCTGCCGGCACATTGTACAGGCTGGCGAAGGTTCTTGATGTATCTGTTGAAGATATATTGGAGGACGCAAAAAAAGAACTCCGTGCCGCATTCGAGACATTCAAGAGCAATACCTGCCACCATGTAAAGGATATGGGCGACATAGATTTCATGCTGAATATTCTGGAGAGCGACGAGATAAGAACGCTGTTTAACAAGCGCTGGTATCCGGAGGCTCTGTATCTACTCGCAATGCTCGACTATCTTTCGCGTATCAACGATGTTCCAATCTGCACAAGATATGACGATATAAGAACACGGAAACTGTCAAAACCCATTTACCCGACAGGTGTTCTTCTGACAAGCGATGTGCTGGGCTCAGACGAGCCATTGAGAAAGGCTGAGGAAGAAGTTATCCCCGAATTTCGTCGTTTCAACATCATTGAGAGCGAGGTGAGGAACGTTGTCTGATGTGCCGTTCGCTCCAAAGCTTACAAAGTGAATTTATCGTTATTCATCCTATGGATCACATCATTCCATTCTCTGAAATAATCAAGCCGCCTGCATTTCAACATCAACACAGGCGGCTTACTATTTACTCACGACTTATACGGCATACTGTCCATAAGCGTCTGTTTCCCGATAGTCACGATCTCATTTATAAGAACGTCTGACACATACAGACGATACGAAGTATATTTATCCGGCGTTTTACTATTTGCCGGATACTTCCGGTTCGGTTCAATATATCATGTATAAATCTTGACATTTCGTGGAAAATAGTATATAATATTTTCCACGAGGTGTTTTTTATGCGACCTAATTATTTACAGGAAACTCAAAAAAGAATAGCGTCCGCTCCCGCCGGATATGTTTTTGTTGCGTCTGATCTTGCCGATATAGCAGAAAACAGGAGAATAAGCGTTTGTCTGGAGCGTATGACAAAGGAAAATATGATATGCCGTATCATGCGCGGGGTGTATTATAAGCCCGAATTCAGCAAACTTCTCGGCGAGAATATTGCCCCCGCTCCCGATGCGGTAGCTCATGCCATTGCCCGTAATTACGGCTGGACTATTGTTCCGAGTGGTGATACCGCTTTGAATATACTCGGTCTGTCAACACAAGTCCCTTCTGTGTGGTCGTATGTCAGTGACGGCACATACAAGGAGTATTCGTATGATCGCACTACTATAAGCTTCAAGCGCACCACTAACAAAGAAATATCAAGACTGTCGGAGAAAACAGCTATTGTCATCCAAGCTTTGAAAGCACTCGGTAAGGAGCATATAGATGATGAGATCATAGAAAAAATCAAATCTATAACCTCTGATGAAGAAAGAACTGTTATGCTTACCGAGGCACAGTATTCGACATCGTGGATATACGAGATCATTAAGCGGATTTGCAGGTGATAATATGAGAAAAATCGCGTTAATAGAATCCAAAGAGCGAGAGGCGCTTTTCCGTAACACGGCAGCAAAAATGGGTATCAGCGAAGCGATCATAGAGAAAGATTTCTGGGTTTGCTATATGCTTGATTACTTGTTTCATCGCTGTGCATGGAAGGATAATCTTGCTTTCAAGGGTGGCACAAGCCTGTCAAAAGCGTATGGACTTATAAAACGCTTTTCTGAGGACATTGATCTTATACTTGACTGGCGTGTGATCGGCTATGGGATAAATGAGCCGTGGGAACAGCGAAGCAATACTAAACAGGACGCTTTCAACGAGGAAGCCAATAGACGTGCAGAGGTGTTTCTTAGAGATAAGTTTCTTCCTACAATAATAAGCGACTTGTCAGAAGAATTGATAATACAAGTGAGATGCGAGATCGATCCGTTTGACAAACAGACAGTCAAGTTTATATAAGCTTTGAGACTGTGATGATATTCTCCTTCGCCCGAAGATCCGCGGGTGTGCAGTTAAAATCAATCGATAGCTGCCGTAGGAGCTTATCATAGTATTCTCTGAATATTTCACTCATCATATCCACCCTTATCATTTGTTATCAATAAGTTTTTTACAGCAGTGTCAAGCATGATCATCCCTTGATCTCGTCGGTAATTTCAAGGCTGTCGGGTTCGACACGGCAAGTGAGAAACAGTATCCTCACACCCGCTTCCCGCGCTTCATTCATCGCTTTGCCGAACTCCGCGTGAGTAGCAACATTCGGGCGGACTTCCCTGACACCGTCCATTTGGATAACAAATGCAAGCGCCGCATTATACCCATCTTTCTTCGCATTGACAAGCTCGCGGATATGCTTTACTCCGCGCTCGGTGGGAGCATCTGGGAAATACCCTATACCGCAGATTTCAAGTGTGCAGCCCTTTACCTCCGTCAGAAATCTTTCGTCTCCGCGCTCCATATAAAAATCTATCCGCGATCCGCCGTATGTATATTCGGGAATTATCCTGTCGAAGTCCTGTTTTTCCAGCCACTCGCGCATCACCTTGTTCGGCGCCTGACTGTCGATATTGAAAAGCACTCCCGTGTTTTTTCTGACTGCAATAAGATCATATTTCGTCTTTCTTGAGGGATTTTTCGATGCTGTCAGCCACACCTCGCTGCCCGGTATCAGAAGCTCTCTGCATCTGCCTGTGTTCTTTACATGAACAGTCTCACGGCGACCGTTTATCTCCACCTCGGCTATAAAGCGGTTTGGACGGCTGATGAATACGGCTTTTGTTATGTTATCGTATTTCATTTTTATATGATCTCTTCTATGTGCTCCATAAATATCATCGGGTGAGCCGTGCAAAATTCCGTTTCCTTCATATACATCGCAAGTGTCGTGTCGCTGTCGTCAATGCAGACGACTTTTTTCGGAGAAATATCCCCAAAATGCTCACTCACTATTCGTTTTGCAATAGCTGGTTTCTCGTCATATTCAAGCGTGTAAAAACAATGACTTGCGGGTATTCCGTACAGCCTTTCAAGCATTTCCGATTTCCATGCTTCATGCCCGTGAGGTTCTTTTGAAATGCAGAAAATTCTGTCGATCCCGTGCTTTTGTATGTAGTTATACATCGGCAGCAGTCGCTTGCAGTCTGCGTAGATGTTCACATCTCTGAACTCGGGCGTGAAATCAAGCTCGTGGTGTGCGTGGTATTCTCCGTAATTGTAGCTTGTGAGCGTTCCGTCAACATCGAAAAGCACGACGGTGTCGGGCTCCTGAAGCAATTCCCATACTTTGTTCATTTCTGTTATTCTCCTACCAGCTTCGTTGGTATCCGGTCTTTCTTTGAATAATTTCAGTTCCATTCTTTTGCCGATCATACTTATTCCTTTATCGAGTTTACTCATTTTTTCCGCCGTAATGATAAGCGTGCTCAAAATCCTCGTCCACATAAACATCGACTCCGAAATCGTTAAGATCGTATACACACGACCATTCGGTGTAATCCGTCTGTGAGGCTGCCGCGAGAAGCTCTTTCGCCTGCTCCTTTGTAAGAATACCGTTATGCTCGGATAATTCCGCGTTGATAACGGGCAGTCTCCGGTCCGCTCCGATATCGTAATATTCGCCGGGGGTCACTACGGAATTCGTTACCGCGTTCAGCTCGTTAACATACATCTTATCATCAAGCCACTCGACAACTACCGAGCGCCCGGTCTTGTCAACAATGAACAGATGCTGCCTATTGCCGTTGTGGGAATGTATATCATAAGAGTCAAGCAGCGATACAACTTCATCCACGGTCGTACAGCGTTCAAGGATAAGCGGGATAGCGGTATAGACGAAGAGATCGGTCTTCCCCGTATCCTGATGCAGCTCGCCGACATTAAGCTCATGTGTACTTACTCCGAGCCCCGCCTGGTTGATACCGTCGCATATCACATAGGGCGCGGCAAGCATCAGAAATCTGCCCGGCAGAGAATCGGGATCAATACAGCCGAGTTCCTTGCCTACACCAAGCACATACAAGTCAGCAACTCCGTAAAAAGCATACCCCTCCGCAGGATTTGAATGTACGATCAGAGTATCGGTCTCACCGTAGTCAAAGTTTCTTCCGAAAAGCACATTTCCGTCAGGAGACTGCGCTGAGAAGGAAGCGCAGCCGTACCTGTTTATATCCACATTTACAGGCAGGTTAAAGAACTCGGCTCTGCTCATCCACGAGAATAGCTCATCATCTGATGTTATATTTGCCGCAAGCATATCATCGAACTTCAGCTTGTCGGTATAATCCATGTAGTAAACCCCGTCAGCGTCCTTGCGTATGCTGCTCATCTGTTTAAGTTTCGGGAACAGTATGATAACTGCAGCGATAACAAGAACAATTATAACGCCTGCAAATATCAGAGCTATCTTCCATATCGCTTTTTTTGTTAATACTGAAATTAGAACGACTGCAGCTGCGATAATAAGAACGCCGCCGACAGCACACGAGATCATTTTTATCGTGATTATAAAGCCCAGATCCAGAACAGCGTCAGCATCGGTAAGTTCAATATAATACGGAGATATACTATGACGAATGATGTCCTTCATTCTTACCGTAACTTTAACGCCCGTGTATTCTGACATTTCTTCATAATATGCGATCACATCATTATATGTTTTCTGAGTAATTTCTTCCGTGCTTTTCCTGACTGTTCCGATTATCGACACGCCGTTCTCAACAAGCCGTTTATAGTTTCCGGCAAGTTCATCACTTACTGTTATCAGCAAATGTGTTGTTCTCCCGGCAGCATCGGAAAAAGCAATGTAATTATTGTCATCGATATATAGCTGATCATCTGTCAGCTTAATTTTTATAGACTTGCCGATATTTTCATCCGTGAGATAAACAACATTTGTGATGTCCATTTCGATATCAGCTTTTTTGCCTGACGAAGATGCGCCGGAGTAAAATATGCCGAAAAGCAGCGCGCCGATACCCGAAACCAATAAAACTATTGCTGTTATTATCTTTTTCATTCCCTGCTCCTGTGAATATATTTTTAATCAATTTGGCAGATGACTTCTTTGCGCTTTTATCTGTATTTTTACGCTTTTTCTTTTTCATATATATTCTCGTACTATTGTTATAAATCAGTATTTATTTCAGTGTCAATGTAAATATCCACGAAAGCAATGCTGCAAACAAAGGGTAGCCTATAACAGTACCTATGATTTTTTTGAGCCATGTTTTCTTATGGATATATGGGATCAGATCCTCTGTTCCCGGTATCACCCACGCTTTCGTATGTCCTACCCAGTACCAGTCTATAAACACGCGGTCAAATAGTCCGCATAACAGATACATTACAGTTAATTGGATAAACCCGTCAAAAAAAGTTTACGCACCATTTACAACGAACACCATTAACGGAGCAGCTACGATAAGAAAGAACATCAATACTAAACCTGATACAATATAATTACGTTTGATCTCGTTTTCTGTGATTAGTCCCAACTCAACAACACGATCTTTGACCGGCTGCTCATAGTAATGAACACCGCCGACTGCACCGTTTCGAATGTTTATGACACATACAAGCAGTAATACAAAATTAAGGACAAAGCTCTCAATTACAGATAAAATCATAGTTTACCTCCATAAATACCGATTATCATATTAATGTCCATGTTGTTTCCTTTATCCGTTATTTTTTTGTTCCCGCTTCTTTCTTCTTTGCTCACGATTATTTTTTTCGGATTCGAATATCTCTACCGCAGCATCTGTCAGCTCGTCCGGCCAGACTTTACCGCTTTCGATGACATCTGCCCACGGAGCGATAGTGTTATAGTCGTGGTCAAAAACTATCGTGTACGGTGGACCGCAGCGGTCATCGACTGCCATATACAAGTGCCGTCCTTTATAAATGGCTCTGACAGCGTCATCATAGCTTGTTTCTTCATTAAGACTGTCGTATATCTCTTTCGTGATCTCATACAGGTCATAATTGCGACAATCGCCGTATTCGGCTGTATAGCGGTCTGTGTCTTCATCAAAACAAGCTGTCCAGCAGTTTCCCTTTTTGAATTGCATCTGTATCACCTCGTACGACTATCTCTTTACTGAAATATTGTCCGTGCTCTTCTGAAACGGCAACTCCATTTCAGATTTCATATCGAGAAAGCCATACTTTTCATATAGCTTTCTCCCCATATCAGTAGCTTCGAGACTGATAGCAGTAATCCCGCGGCTCTTTGCGTCCTGAACAAGCAGATCAAGAGTTTTAGCGGCAATTCCTTTCCGCCTGTATTCCGGACGGGTGTACATATTCATTATGTACGCCTTTTGTCCCGTAGGATTATGAAATGTAGGCATAACAGCATAGTAACTGATGCCGCCGGTTCCGACAAAGTTGTTTCCGTCAAAAACAAGATATGCGGTATGCAGTCCGTTTTCTAAAGAATTCAGATAATAATTTCTGGATTCTTTTTTAACCTCTGACATATCCACATTTTCATCAAGTTTATTTGCCGCTCTTAGTACCTCTACCCTTGTCTTTACAAGCATTTCCAGATCGTCAAGCGCAGCTTTTCTGTATTCCAGTTCCATTGTTTTAACCTGCCTTATTACTGATAACTATGATAGGTAGTATTCAGCCGATCACCGACCGTCACCATTCCTATGATATTCTTTCCATAAGACACCACAGGCGGCACGAAAATGAGGTCTGTGAGCTTAAAATTTCCGTAGTCGGTCGGTATGTCAAGCCGCGTGAGATTTGTTATACTAATGTCTTTCATATTATGTCCGTAACCGAGCAGTTTCACAAGTTTCGCGGAAGTCTCGCTGTGAAAATATCCTGCAAATTCAAGATTAACAGCGTCAACGAGGGTGGGGTCAAACCCGCTCATAAAACGCAGGACGAAATATTTGTAGCTGTTGTTATTCAGCTTTTTCTTCATCATTCTGTCGATGATCGCGGCGTTTTGAACAAGCGTTTTACTCCTGTCATATTTGTATCTGACCGAGATTCCCGTAGCCTGATTGCTCATAGTTCTGTTGCCGTCTTGCCTGCCGTCAACAGCAAGTCCCACATCCTGTACGCTCGGTATATCCTGTATCATCTCCGCGATTGTGTATGATGTAAAACCGATCTTGTTTGCTTTGCAAACTTTCAGCTTTTCTTGCAGTTCCCCGCTTTCGGTAACCTCATTTCTGACTGTCGTACTGTGTGTCTGCCAGAATTTTTCATAAGCTTTCGCCATATCATCAAAGCCGAAACCCCTGCGTTCTTTCAGCCATTTCCTGTTGTAGCTTTTCACCAGCCATTCAGCCCAGAACGGCAGTTTCACATTCTTCGGCAAGGTTTCCCGGTCAAGCAGTATGATCTTGCGGTGATCGCATTTTTCTCCGTTCAGACATTTCAGAAATGCTTCGATAAAATAACACAGTGATTTACCGTCACCGCCGAGGTGGTGCATCAGAAAACACATTTTCATCTCCCCACTGTTTGCAAGAGAAACAAAGCAGCGCAGAAATTCACAGTCCTCGATTTTAAACCGTATCCGCTCCTGCTCCCGTATCAGTTCGGAAAGCTCAAAATCCCTGAATGTTATGCTATTTTTGGGTGATGTGCAGTCATCATAAAACGCGTCTCCGGTATCGTCAATAACGACCTTGCAGTTCAGTATCTCAAACGCTGCGACAGCATTATTGAAAGCAGTCGTAAGCTCAGTCTCGGTCGCGTTTCCGCTTACCGTTATCTGCATCGCGATCATCATATTCACATCAAAAAGGTCACCGCGTTCTGTCTCTATCTTATACATAATCTTTTATCCCGTTCAGCCAAATATTCATAATCCACTTAGAGGGAAGTATTTTGCTGAGAAAGTGCTCATACTTGACGAAGAAAGTGCATACCGACATATCACTGCCTTTTGCGGAGTCGCGGAGAGCCTGTACCGCAACGCGGTTTGGAGAAACAAGCCCCGGAAATTTCACAGGTTTCCCGTTGTATTCTTTTTGTAGCATCTCCGTATCTATCCAACCCGGACAAACTGCGGTGCAAATGATTCCTTTGCTTTTCAGCTCAACATTCAGAGCGCGTGTGTATGAGCGTACAAACGCCTTGCTCGCGGCATAGAGATTTATGTATGGCACAGGCTGAAACGATGACGCGGAGGATATGTTCAGTATGCGCGAACCAACCGACATAAACGGTATAGAATGATTGCATAACAAACATATTGATTTGCAGTTTATGTCGATCTCGTTCACGATGTCGTCATCGCTAAACTCGGTGCTTGCACCCATTTTCCCGATACCGGCATTGTTAATCAGCAGCCGGATATCGGGTTTCTCGGTTTCGATAATACTGAAAAGCTCCGAAAGATCATCGGCATTGCTGAGGTCACATCGAATCGTGCGAACCTTTTCACCAAACTTTGCTTTCAACTCACTAAGCCGTTTTTCATTCCTCGCGACTGCCCAAATTTCATGAATGTTTTCTTTGAGCAACTCGCTCACAAATTCCTGCCCGAGCCCACCCGTCGCACCTGTGATTATTGCAATTGAAGACATATTTCCATACCTCCCGACAATTTTTCTTATACTTCAAACACTCCCGTAATGGGAAGCAAGCTTCAGAAATTTTGTTTCATCCATTTGCTCATTCTCCATGAAGTCCGATCCCTATGTCATTCATCATCTTCCCCGAACCCATAATAAAGCATCTCGTTATATGCCGCGTTCGCTTCCTGACTTGCCTTTTTATCACGCCAAGCGTCTATCTCGCTTCGAATCGAGATCATTTCATCTACTACCATTTCTACCTTATTCGGTCTGACCTGACGCAGATACGATATCATTCGCTCCATACCCTTCGGACTGCCGATATGTTTTGCGATCTCATGTCCCAATTCTTCCGGATATCCGAGCGCTGTTACCGCCGCAACAAGCTCGTCCCGTGTGCAGCTCCATAATTCTTTGCTGTCCATATTTATCCTCTTAATTCCGATCCCATTATTATCCACATTATACCATATCTTTTCCGCTTTTTCAATAGTATGTCTGCGATTTGTTTCAACCCTTTAAGTAGCTGTCTTCCGATCAGTATTGACAACCCATGTCTTTAATACATTACCATTTATCTGTAAAAAATATTGCTGCTCAGGAGCGAACCTGAGGTATGTCCGAAAACCAGTTTGTGCAAATTTTGCACAAGTTGCCAATAACGGACAAACGTATTAATATAAATGCTATATAAAGTGCGGTTTTGCTTGACATTTCTCATTTCATGTAGTATAATATTTGTAAAACCGCGTATTATACCGTTATAAGCCGAATGCATACCCGCGTATTGTCCTGCGTTTGGCAGCTTGTAAACCCGCGTATTATCCTGTGAGGCTATTATGATACTGAAACGAAAAATGTACGATAAGCTGTTGAATCTCAAAAATGAGCTGAACGGTAAAAAAGCCTTTCTTATTGAAGGGGCAAGACGTATCGGCAAGTCAACCATCTGTGAGGAATTCGGCAAAAATGAATACAAAAGCTATATCCTCATTGACTTCGCAAAATGCTCCGATGAAGTCAAGGACTATTTTGTCAAGCAAATGAACGACCTCGATACATTCTTTATGCTGTTGTCCACCTACTATGGTGTGAAGCTGTATGAACGAAAGTCACTTATCATCTTTGACGAGGTGCAGATGTATCCGAAAGCAAGAGAGTGCATAAAATATCTCGTTGCCGATGGCAGATACGACTATATCGAAACAGGCTCGCTGATCTCGCTTAAGGAGAATGTAAAGGATATTGTTATTCCCTCGGAAGAGCGTCACTTGAGTATGTATCCGCTGGATTTTGAGGAATTCTGTGATGCATTGGGCGAGGAGCAGATATGCGGCTATATCCGTAAATGCTTTTCCGACAGAACACCTCCTGAAAATGAGCTGCACCACAAAGCGATGCTCCTGTTCAAGCAGTATATGCTTGTGGGCGGTATGCCACAGAGCGTGATTGCATTCATTGAAAGCCGAAAGGATTTCGACAAGTCGGACACTGAAAAGCGTGACATTCTCTCGCTGTACCGTAGCGACATTATGAAAATAGACGCCAAATACCGAAGCAAGGTTCTTACCATATTCGATCAGATACCCGGGTTGCTCTCTCAGCATGAAAAACGCGTGGTATTCAGTGATGTATCAGCAAAAAGCACATCAGATCAGTATGAGGAAACTTTTTTCTGGCTGTCGGACTCGATGATCTCCAACGAATGCTTCCTGTGCAACGATCCTAATGTGGGACTGTCGGTCAATGAGAACAGGGCGTATGTGAAGTGCTACCTCGGAGATACGGGACTGTTGGTCAGCCATGCATTTGACGAGAATGAGTTGCTGGAAGATGAGGTTTATAAACAAATACTCGGCGACAAGCTGAATATGAACGAAGGTATGCTTTACGAAAATGCTATTGCTCAGATGCTCACAGCGAACGGTCACAAGCTGTATTTCTACACGCAATACAACACCGAGAAGCACCGCAACGACATTGAGATCGACTTCCTCATATCCAACAACAGTAAGCTGAAATACAAAATGTTCCCTATTGAAGTAAAATCGGGCAAGAAGTATTCGATTGAGTCACTAAAGCGCTTCAAGGAAAAGTACAAAACTCGTATAGGCGAATGCTATGTGATACATCCACGAAATCTCAGTTTCAAAGATGACATCATCTGCATTCCGCCTTACATGACTATCTGCCTATAACAAAAACACCGCCGTCCAAGACGAATCTGAACGGCAGTTGATCATTTGTTAGTATTGCCGAGGCTTATGTTTTATACGGCATCAGACCTTTGAGCGTCTCTTTCCCGATAGTGACAATCTCATTGATAAGATCATCGGACACATACAGACGATACGAAGTATATTTATCTGGTGTTTTACTATTTGCCGGATACTTCCGGTTCGGTTCACCTGTATGTCGGCTATAATATCCGAGGAAAAAGAAAAAAATACTCTGCGTGTACTGATGATGAGCAATGTAAAGCCTGCCGAATATCTGCTCGGTGTCGGCGCGTACGTGTTTGTGATGTGTATAGCGGGAACAGTGGTATTTGCTGTAGTCGGCGGCTATTCTGGGGCTGACCTTGCATTGTTCATAGCCGTAATGTCGGCAGGAATAATATTGTCAGAACTGACCGGTGCGGTCATCGGAGTATTCAGCAGAAATCAGATGACAGCAACTTCGATAACCGTTCCCGTGATGATGATATTCTCTTTCCTGCCTATGCTCTCGATGTTCAACGACACAATAAGAACTGCCGCGAGAGTAACATACTCGCAGCAGCTCAGCGAGCTTATCAACGGTATAGGTACAACGGCTGTATCTGCGGAAAGCGTTGTAGTTATTTCGATCAATTTTGTACTTGCTGTTGTGCTGTTTACTGTGGCGTATAGGCGCAAGGGTCTTGAATAAAACAAAAGATCGGAATTATCCACATTTTGTGTGAATGATGGAAAATATGCCATTTTCAGCTAAAAATCTCGCTATTGCTCAATGATACCAATAACTGCTTGCGGCAATGCCGGCTTTTCTGCCAATGATACCACTTTCGTACAGATTTGATACCACCGTTTCTGCGCCGAAAAAGCCATATACCAATCGGCGCGGAAATTGATACTGCACCAATACCAAATCCGCGAAAAAGTGATACCGACCGCCATTTTCATCGCCGCTGACCGCCGAGTATAGCCAAACAAATAAATTTACGGCGGTCAGAGGCGATAGGCAGGTAGCACCGCTGGCTATACAAATCCCGACTAATGGCGGAATTTGCATAGACTGCGCGGTACTACCTGCTCAGGAGGGAGCGCCCTCCCGAGACCTACCCCAAAATGCGGTCGCTTGGGCGACCGTGAAACCGGCGCAGGAGCGCCGAGAAAAGAAATATTTTGAGCAAAGCTATAAATATAGTGCTTAAATAGGAATTGAACATCATCCGAGAAAGGTCGGATGATGTTTTTCGTTATTGCTATTTACGACAGTTTGATATATAATAGAAAAGAAAAATTTAAAAACATCGTAATGACTTCACTGAAAAACCGTACTTATTAAGTGAAAGGGAAAGCGAGGTGTCGCAATGGATGACAAGGATATAGTATCGCTGTACTGGGAGCGTTCCGAGAGCGCAATAGCCGAGACTGACAGGAAATATCGCTCGCTGTGTATGCGTATCGCGCGGAATATTCTGAACGACAACTCCGACGCGGAGGAATGTACCAATGACGCATATCTCGCTGTATGGAACAATATCCCGCCGAAACGACCGGAGCATTTCGCGGCGTTCGTGTGCAGGATAGTGAAGAACCTTGCACTTAAAAAGTACGAGTATATTCATGCGGTGAAGCGAAACCCTGACGCGCAGGTGTCGTTTGACGAGCTTGACGGACTTGCGGATAATACCGATATCGAGAAGCTGTGCAGCTCAAAGGAACTCGGTGAAAAGATAAGCGATTTCCTGCAAAGCGAACGGCAGGTCAACCGCGTAGTATTCGTGCGGCGGTATTGGTTTTTCGACAGTCCGAAGGAGATCGCTAAGCGGTGCTCTATGACAGAGAACGCCGTGAACGCGCTTTTAATGCGTATGCGAAACAGGCTTAAAGAATATCTGCGAAAGGAGGGCGTTTTCGATGAATGACTTTATAGTGAAAGGAATAGACGGCATTGACGACAGCCTGATAGAAGAAGCAATGAATTACAAGCGAACACGCAAGCCGATATACATTGCTGCCGGAGCTGTTGCAGCTATTGCTGTTTTTTCTGCTGTGATGTTGAACATACTGCGAATTACGGAGCCAACAGTACCGACAGTTGATGGCGGAGCGCAGACAGATGATTCCTATTCCGGCGGCGGTACAAATTACGGAGAAGACGGAAAAATAATACTTTCCGATGCCAAAGTTTCATTTACCGGAACAGCAATAACTGCCGAGGAGATCAGAGAGATCATAGAGCGCGAAAAGGTAACTATCGCTTCGTTTATCCGTCACGAAACTCCGGGCGCGGGCGATATAAACATTTCGCTTGTCGGCTACAGTCACTTGCAGACCGATAACAATACTATTTCGCTCGACTTCGTGACGCTGCCGGTATTCACCGAAGACAGACTTATCGGTGAAGTCACGCTGTTCAGATACGACGGTGAGATACACTATTCTCCTGCTGCCGGAGGTCCGGGCTGGGAGGTTAAGACCGGAATATTTGACCAAAATCCTGACAGTGAGTTGGCTTTCGTGTATGTCGGGCAGTTGAGCGAATATATGATCGCACCTGATAATACTGTTTACGGTATGTGGGAAGGTGAAAGCCCTCTTGACGATGTGCCTGACTGCTACACAAAATACGCCACGGAATACAACACTTTCTCTTTCAACAAAATGATTGCCGATAAGAACTATGTTACAGTTCCGGCAGATGTATCAAATATCACATTGCAATGAAAGGAAGATGTATATGAAAAAGAAGATAAAGGCGTTGGTATCCGCGCTTACAGCTGCCGCAATACTTGCTTGCAGCTCAGTACCCGCATATGCCGACAAGGTAAAGACCGTTGACGGGCTTCTGTACCGCTATTCCGACAGCGGCGAAAGTAAGGGCGTTTACACCGGCTGGGTGAAGAAGGGCGCAGACAGGTATTATTACAAGAACGGTAAAATGTTTAAAAGCTGCTGGCTTGCGGTTAAAGGCAAGAAAACCTATTATCTGCGTAAGAACGGTAAAATGGCGGTAGGAACAATAAAGATCGGCGGTAAGTATTATACTTTCGACGAAAAAGGCAGGCTCTATGAATATGGCGGTGATTCCGGCGGCGGTGCAGTTTCCGGTACTTCGCTCTCCGAACGCAGCATATCGACCACCGGAACAGCCATAACTGCCGAGGAGATCAGGGAGATAATAGAGCGCGAAAAGGTGAATATAGCCTCTGTTATCCGACTTGAAACTCCGGGTGCAGGTGATATAAACATATCGCTTGTCGGGTACAGCCACCTACAGACCGATGATAACACAATAGCGCTTGATTTCGTGACGCTGCCCGTGTTCTCGGATAATAAG
>JAGBMA010000214.1 GCA_017635095.1 Ruminiclostridium sp.
TGAAAAGAGAAAATGAGATAGCTGCGTCGGATACAAGGAAAGCCGACGAAGCCGGGCTGGCGCCCGGTTAGGAGGTTTGACGCAGTAGACGGCGTGGCTAGCTCTTTTTCTCTCAAATTGGGTTTTTAGAGGTTCCCATATGATCGGGATAAGCAAGGCACCGGCGTAGTTTGCGGGGAGTGAGCTTTAATGGGAGAACGCTGTACGAAAAACACCATTCTACGGTTAAAGATGCCTGCGAGTTGGCTGAGAGGCTCGGTGTGAAGAATCCCCGTTATTGCATTACCACCGTTTCCGCTCCGCCGCCGAACAATGCACCATTCAACAGGACACCTCGTTTTGTCGGTACACTTATGTTTTTCATTATACCATTCCTCTCGTCCCTGTTTGTATAAATCTATAATTATAGATATAATGTGCTATTTTTTTGAGCTGTGAGTGTGTGCTCACAGCTCATTCGTATCTCAAATCATTCGGTATAGCCGCCTGTAATTTCTATCGGGTTTCCGTCCGGGTCGGTAAATGTAAAATACCAATACGGCGATGAATACTGAATAAATCGTATTTCGGTAAGCTCATTCGCTATATTTGATTGCCGTATTCTATCGTACTCTGCGCGAAGATCGTCAACACCGATATTTATAAACACTTTCCTTGTATTCTCACAGTCCGCAATATTATCCAATGCGTCAAAAACAGGTATATATTCGCCTTTTCGCTGTATTTCATCGGAGTGGTCGCGGTCAAAATATCCGTTCATAATACAGAGCGTCATTCCTGAACTATTAAACATTGCAAATCTTTGTCCGCGTCTGGCACTTACCTTCATATCCAATATCTGCTCATAAAATGCAACGGACTTCTCAAAATCTCTTACCACAAGATATACAGAACAGTACCTCATAACTTTACAATTCCCCCTTGATAAACTCTGCGAGTGCCTGTATAGTTCCCTCGTTGCGCCGGTAATATGTCCACTTTCCGTGGCGCTCCGACAGCACAAGTCCTGCTCGCTGGAGCATATCGAGATAGTTCGACACCGTGGACTGTGAGAGCTTCGCCTTTGCGCCGATACTGCTCACGCAGACACCGCCTTTGAGGTCAACGGGTTCGGACAGGCACCCTCCTTGTGGGGGAAAGTTCTCCTCCGGGTCTTTCAGCCATTTCAGTATGTTTACACGCGTCTCGTTCGACAGCGCTTTGCTGACTTCTATTATATCAATATTCATCGGTAAACCTTCTTTCTGAAATGTATTATATCACACATTTCGATATTGGTCAATATATGATTTCGTTTTTATGTAAGGCGGCAATAATATCATAAAACATGATCTGTAAATGGTCGGTCTTTTACTTCATTATCAGTTTCTATAGGGTACTTCTAAAGGTAGAAAGGAAAGCTGAAATGTTTTTTTATAGCTTTAGTCCCTCATGCGCCTCAAAGTATGTAAGTGCGACAGAAATGTTAAATTATTGGCTGATGAGCAGACATTAAATACCTCCTTTATCAATAATCATCGCCGCCGAAGTCATCGGAGCTGTCGTAACTGATGCTGAAATCGTCGCTGTCATCATTGTAGCTGTTGATGATGTCCTCGCCGATACGGTAGGTGAGGTAACTCTCCTCAAAAGAAACATCACCGTCGCCGTTGAAATCAAATCCGAAATACTTAGGTCCTTTGCACATATTCTGTTCCTCCTGCCATTGTCTGCGAGGTTTTCAGCCTCTTGTCCTTTTCCTGATACCATTATAGCATATCAGTCTTTCAAAAATTATCAAACTAAGCACGTTATAATGATATTTTATTTTCCGAGAACCAAATTTACAAAAAAGCTTATAAAGAATTCCGTAAGTCTGTCAATATATGGTTCATAACCCCGGAATTCCGGAAAAGCCAAAGGTATGATCTTTTGGTAGATAACAGAGCATAAACTGTCACCACTCCAAACATGATAGTCTAAGTCAGCGTTATGCAATAAGTATGAATAGCGATCTCTCAGATATAGACCATATCCAAAATGACAGTGAAAATAGCCTATAGAGAGAATGACGGGTATGGATGGGACGTATGGTGCAGAAGAAACGAGTACAAAGTCGGGGAGCTTGACAAATCCTTCCGTTTTACGTTTCCGGCAAATGGTTACTTATCCTGATGATATAAAAAAGCACCGAGTCGTGAAACTGGAAAAAGCAGCCAACGATTCGATCTATCAGATATGATCGCATAAACATTGCGCCGGCTGAACATACAAGCATACAATAACCGAAAAAACTTGACTATGCTTCGACGAACTGTTATAATACATAGAGAGGCTATCGTCGGACTGAACGATATAGAGAATGAGCGTTCTGCCATAAAAGCAGGAATGTGCAATATCATATTGATCGGAGAATTTATGGATAACAAATTTCCTTACGGAACAGATGTAAATAAATATATTGAAAAAGCATTGCAGAAAATACAGGTCGCTCACCCGTGGGCAACTCCGGAAATGTTCAATAAAAAATACTCGTATGCAATCGAAGAGAAAAAAGGTCACTTTGTTTATGTAAGTTACTACAAATGGGACGACGGCGAGATCGAGCGGAACGAGTACGACTATGACGGTGACAAATTCATCGAGCTTATTATCGGCAACAACGAATCGTGGGTAGAGAGTTCCAATCCTGTGAAAGATGTGTTTGAGATACCTGTCCGGGGCGGCGTTGATATATGCGGTTGGACGCTGGAAAGATATGAATTCAGAACGCACAGGCTCGGCGGGTACTCGTCGGTGATACAAGCCGGCAACCGTTACACAGGCGGCAGCCGTGAGTTTTTCATCCCGCCCGCATTCTTTGAAGGCACATTTGAGGAATTTCTTGAAAAATACAATGAAATGGTTCCCGGAGCTTTCGGACTTGATGCATCATACATTGCAAAGATACCGGAACTGAAAGCGTTTTTGGGGTTTGAAAAGTAGGTCTCTCTATTTAAACAAGGTTGACTTTTTCGATAAGTAATGATAAAGTATAACTGTCGTTTTTGCAGATTGATTTTAATGTAACAAATCTGAATTTGTAGGAGGTTTGTCATGATTGGCTTTTGGGTATTCATGTTGATAATGGTTTTGCTCATACCAATTACAATGGTCGTACTGGGAAGATCGTTCTCGAATAAAGCTCCGAAAGATATAAACTATACCTTCGGATATCGAACAAAAAGATCTATGATGAGCATGGAAACATGGAAGTTTGCCCACGAGTATATTGGTAGGCTATGGTTCATTTGCGGACTAACACTTTTACCGCTCTCTGTTGTCGTAATGGTACTTGTGCTTGGAAAGGAAACCAACACAGTCGGAACTGTTGGAGGGATTCTTGCAATTGTGCAGATGATTCCTATGATCGGGACGATTATTCCAACTGAAAATGCGCTAAAGAAAAATTTTGATAAATTCGGAAAACGTAGATAAACTCTGATTTGTCTTAGCAGAGAATAACGGCTTCAGGACGCATATTCCCCGCTTATACCTTATATTGACCGAAATTGCAATCGTGCCGAAAATAATTGACATATCATTGATTATGTGATATAATTAATGTGTCAAGCTCATTTCGTCCTTCAGACGAACAGACATTAATTAAAAAGCTGTAATAACGGCAGGACGTAGTAAAGAAGGTTTCCGGAAGCACGCACAATGCTCGCAGAAAAGAAACTTCTAAAAGCCCTATTTTTATTCTGACAAGGAGAAGCATCTATGAAAACAATTTCCGAAATCAACAAACTTACAATATTTCTTGAAGGAAGAATTGACACAAACAATGCCGCTCAGGTCGAAAAAGAACTTATCGAAGAGGCCGGGAAGTCAGCCGGCGCCGAGATCGTTATTGATGCCAATGATCTGGAATACATATCTTCGGCGGGTCTGCGTGTGCTGATGAAGCTGAGGAAGCAGCAAAATGTACCGTTTACCGTAGTCAATGTTTCCCGCGATGTATATGATATATTTGAAACCACGGGTTTTACCGAACTTATGGACGTCCGGAAAAAGCTCCGCGAGATTTCCATCGAGGGCTGTGAGCTTGTGGGAGAGGGCGGGAACGGCAAGGTTTACCGCCTTGACGATGACAAGATAGTAAAGCTTTACTCCGATGCAAGCATGGATTCCGTGAAGCGCGAGCAGGAATATGCCCGTACTGCCCTTGTGAACGATGTACCCACGGTCATTCCTTATGATGTGGTGAAGTGCGGAGATAATTACGGCGTTGTATTCGAGCTTGTAAGGTCCGATACTCTCGGTCACGCAATAAGCGCTCACCCGGAGAAGATGGACGAGCTTACCGACAAGTATGTCGAACTTGCAAAGAAACTTCATTCCACACATATCCCAAAAGGAAAGATAACCGATGTACGCGACCTTCTCCGCAGCAGAACGGAAGGTCTTGCAGAGTGGACGACCGCGGAAGAAAGGAAGATCCTTTCCGATATCGTGGACAAGATGCCCGAAAGTGATACAATTCTTCACAACGACCTGCACCCCGGGAACATAATGATACAGGACGGCGAGTTTATCCTTATCGACCTTGCCGATGTCACCGTCGGGCCGAAGGCTTTCGATCTTGCAGCAATTTACCGTGATATGATAGCCGGTGCGCGTACTCAGCCCGATGTCACCGAAAAGAGCCTGGGAATGACGGTAGATATGGTGGAGCAGGTAGGTCAGCTTTTCTTCATAAAATATACCGGCATCACCGACCCCGATGCACTTAAAGAGTATTTCGGAAAGATGGGTCTGCTCTTCGCCTTCAATACGGTGCTTATCTGCGGTGCCGGGATCACCTCCGCAAAAGCTTACGCGCCGCAGATAATGGATAATCTTCTACGTCCCGTGGTAATACCCAACAAGGACGCCATACCGTATCTCCTTTCCGTTTTATGATATTCCGAAGCTGTTCCGGGAACGGTATTGCCGTTTCTCCGAACAGCTTTTTGCGTTTTTGCAAGGAACCGGCTGATTTTCTGTCAGTGTTTTCTTAAGGGTACCTCTAAAAACCGCTTTGAAAAGAGAAAATGAGATAGCTGCGTCGGATACAAGGAAAGCCGACGAAGCCGGGCTGGCGCCCGGTTAGGAGGTTTGACGCAGTAGACGGCGTGGATAGCTCTTTTTCTCTCAAA
>JAGBMA010000215.1 GCA_017635095.1 Ruminiclostridium sp.
AAAATCTGCAAAACAGATTTTCAGATGTTGTTTAAATGCTCCTGCGGTGCATTTAAACAACGGACACATTCCTTGATGTCAGGCTCATTTCGTTCTTCGGACGAACAAAAGTGCAAGGAAAATATATAAATTTTCCTTGCACTTTTGCAGCCAATAATATAAAACAGGAGGACGGAAAGCCGCGCGGGAGCTGCAGCAGATGACAGGAGATAAAATGATGATATGAAACGCGAGACGAACAGATCTCTCACAGCCGTACTCCTCTGCGCGGCTGTGATCGCCGTATCGGGCTGCGGCGGCGAAGAACCGGTGATAAATGCGGAGACGATCCCGCCGTCGTCAAAGCCGGTGACGGCTGCAACTTCGGTATCTGTGCCGGAGAAGACCGCTGAGACGACCGCTTTTGCATCAACGACCGCGGCGGAAACGACTGCACCGGCGGAGGAAAAAAGCGAGCATTCGTTCAGAAAAGGTGTGTGGCTCGCCAAAAGCGCCGATGACAGCGAAGAGGACGAAACCGGCGGATTTTACTGGTATATAGACGATGAGGGGGCGCGGTTCCGCGACCGTGCGACCGGCGTCGGGGGCAGGATAGTTTACGAGCTGAATGGCGATGAGGGAGTTTTTTACTCCGGCGAAAACCCCGGCGAGGGGACGGCTTCTCCGTTCACCGTTTCGGGAAACGGCGACACCCTGCGTATAACATATAAAGGCGGCGGTCATGTCACGACCCTGCAGTATATCACCGATGACACCGACGGCTTCCGGTTCTATACCGAAGATGAGCTTGCGGAGATGGCTCTGGCGTACTATGCCGCCGGTCATGACGGTCAGGTGCCGACCGGTGTCGCGGCGGGCTCGGAGGACGACAACACCGTGCTTATCCAGCTCTATGACAACGACAGCTACAGCCTGAATGCCACCTGTGCGTGGTATTTCGTTGACCGCTTCACCGCAAAGGGCAGGGATATTGACGGGCGGGACATCGACCTGACGGCGTCCGGAACGGCTGACGGTGCACAGGACAGCGGGGCGGCGCTGAAAACGGGCGTATGGTGGCTCAAGGATAAGGATTACGGCGGTGAGATATGGGTCATTCAGGATAATAGAACCGGTTATGTGACTGAGCTCATCAACGGCATGGGCCATGGTTTTACATACGAGTCGGACGGGAGCGGCGGCGTTTTCAGATATCACGGCACAGCTGCGGGGGGCGCTGAGTCTTTCGTTGTGAGTGACGGCGAGATCATTCTCGGTCTGTCGCGGAAGCTGACTTATCTTACCGATAAGTCTGACGGCTTCGTTGTTTATTCAAATGCTGACCTTGCGAACAACGCGGCGAAATATTATGCTTCAACACATGACGGACATTTCCCGGCGAAGGCTGTCTGGGGCATAGAGGACAACGACCTTGTGCGGATACGGCTCTTCGATGATGACAGCCGCAGCAACAGCGCGCTCAACGAGTGGTACTTCTTGATACAGGACGAAAAAGAAGAAAGCGGCTGGACATATACCGAGATCGCGCGTTACACCATTGACCGTTTTACCGGAAAGGGTACTGACAGTGACGGTGGGAAAGTCGATATTTCGTACACCACGCTTGTTCCCGAAAAATGGTCGCCGTCCGTTATACAGCGTCAGGTCATGCTCGATAACGGCGAGTTCTTCGGAGTGCGGTACCTCGGATACATCGACCCGTCCGTGGATTCGCTCGATGACGCAGTCAGAGAAATACTGCAAAATACCGGTACTGCGGAGGATTTTCCGTTTGTGAATGAAATGCCGGCCGACAGATTCGTTTCGAGCAGGAGCGGACAGGAGTTGTACCTTATAATCCCGTTCGACGCGCAGGGGACTGTGAAAGTCTGCCCACAGGCTGCGCCGGGAGAGGACGGAACTGACTTTGTGCAGCTTCTCTACGACAGCAGTGACGGCGGACCGTTCCTGCTGAAATGCAGCGCCGGCGAGATATACCCCGATGTGAAGGTCATCATGACGGACAGCGCCGGAGAAGCCACGGAATGGTACCCCGGGATAAGCGGGGAGAGCGGGCACGTTCTTACCGCCACAAGCGGCACAGACATGAAAGTGCACGATTTTACGGACTACGGAAGACTTGCGGGAGCTTATCCCGCTGAAGAAAATACATACGGAGGTTGATACCATGGGACTTTTTGACAACATAGGAAAGACGGTTGCAAATGCGGCACAGGCCGTAGGCGGCAACAAGAGCGTTGATGTGGTGTTCGGTACACTGCCCGACACCTACGAGCAGTTCACCGCTCTTCCTCAGGCGCAGCTCTCCACGCCGTTCGACACCGCGGCAATGGTGGTTCTCGCGCTTTGCTTCTACCCCCAGGATCCGGAGCTCTCTAAGAAGATGTACGAGTTCGTGAGCGGACCGAGGCAGATAAACCCCGCCGAGTACAGCTTCATCAAGGACAGGTTCCGTGATGCGGATTACGTTCCGCGCTCGTACTTCAAGGGCGCTGTTCCGTCCAACGATTACAAGCCTTCCGAGCCTTACACCGTGACAGTGAGCGAGAACCCCTACAGCTACCAGAACGAGGGTTACGCCAAGATGTTCCTGACTTCCGGCGGCGCGGACAGCCCCCGTTCCGTCCAGCTCCGCAAGGGCAAGGACGGGAAATGGTATCTCTGGGAACAGTTCATTCTCGTGGGCATAAGAGAGCCTTCTTCCTCAAGTCCGTGGGCGTGAGCCGCAAAAGAACGGACCGATGACTGCAAGATAAGCAGGTAAAGCGCTCCATGCACCCGTTTTCGGGTCTGCATGGGCGTTTTTCTTTTCCTACCGGAGAGGTAGATAAAAAATTTTCGGCCAGATATTGATTTGGACGGAGTATTGTGATATAATGTACCTAAGTATTCTGAATTTTGGGAAAGGGCGATCTATGAAGACTAAATACAGACTCCTGTCCGCTGCCGCGGCGCTTATTTTTGCAGTCTCCGGCTGTGCGCAGAACAGCGGCGGGACTGATCGGGACAATTCATCGGATATGACCGCGTCGGCAGATGCAGCCGAAAACAACACCTCCGTTCCCGGAAGCTCCGGTGAGACCGGGGGGGCGGAGAGCTCCGGTGCTCCCGCAGCATCCGGAGAGACGGAAGCTGCAGCTTCCGCACAGAACGCCGGTACTTCGCAGGAGACCGTGACTGCGGCAGAAGCGGGGCAGACAGGGACTTCCGCAGACACCGCTTCACAGACAGCCGCGGCGGCTGCGCAGACCGAGAGGACGACGGCGGGCACGACAGCAGGAACGACTGAGGGCACGACCGCTTCGTCACAGACTTCGGTGGAAAAGACGACGGCTGCGGCAAAGCCCGCACCCGATCTGTCGCCGGACGGAGAGTATGAGGGAAGAGAAGGCACTTCGGAGTACAACTACGGCGAGGCGCTGCAGAAATCCATAATGTTCTACGATCTCCAGCGCTCCGGTGATCTTCCTGATGACTTCCGCTGCAACTGGCGCGGGGATTCCTGTCTCAACGACGGTAAGGACAACGGGCTCGATCTTTCCGGCGGCTTCTTCGATGCAGGCGACAACGTTAAGTTCAACCTGCCCATGTCCTACACCACTGCGATACTTGCGTGGTCGGTCATCGAGGACAGGGCGGCTTATGAGGAGAGCGGCCAGCTTCCCTACATACTCGACAATATCCGCTGGGGCAACGACTACTTCATGAAATGCCACCCGGAGCCGAACGTTTATTACTACCAGGTGGGCGACGGAAATGCCGACCACAGCTGGTGGGGAGCGGCAGAGGTGGTTGAGACCCAGATGAAGCGCCCCTCATACAAAGTCGATCTCAACAACGGCGGCTCCACAGTGGCGGCAGGCACTGCGGCTTCTCTTGCAGCCTGCGCGGCTGTGTTCAGGGACACCGACAAGGCCTACGCGGATAAGTGTGTGAAGCACGCGAAAGAGCTGCTGAACTACGCGGAGACTGTGCATTCCGACAGCGGCTATACCGCGGCCAACGGCTTTTATCAGTCTTTCGGCGGTTTCAACGACGAGATCTGCTTCGCTTCCTACTGGATATACAAGGCGACAGGGGAGAAGGACTACCTGAAGAAAGCTCAGGACACATTCGGCGAGGGCGACCCGAAATGGGCGCTGTGCTGGGACGACAAGAGCTGGGGCAGCGCGGTGCTGCTCGCGAAGGAGACCGGCGGCCAGCGCTATAAGGACGCTGTGGAAAAGCACCTTGACGCCTGGTGTACGGAGGTCCACAGGACACCGAAAGGTCTTGCGTATATCGACCAGTGGGGCGCGCTGCGTTATGCGACTACCACCGCCTTTGTGGCTCTTTCCTATGTTGACAGCGGCAAATGCAGCGAAAGCAAGGTAAATACCTACAAGGAATTTGCAAGATCACAGATAGATTACGCCCTCGGAAGCTCCGGCAGAAGCTTTGTCATCGGCTACGGCAAGGATTACCCTAAGAACCCGCATCACCGCACCGCTCACGGCTCCTATGCCAACAACATAGGCGAGCCCGCGAACACCCGTCATGTGCTCATCGGAGCTCTCGTCGGCGGACCAAACCGCGATGACAGCTACCCCGACGACCGCACCAACTACCAGAACGGCGAGGTCGCCTGTGATTACAACGCGGGATTCACCGGCGCACTTGCGAAGCTCTACCGCGAATACGGCGGAAAGACGCTGAAGAAGTTCGGCGCGATAGAGAAGCCGGACGATGAGCTTTACGCGGAAGCCACCGTCAATGTGAACGGCGATGACTTCGTGGAGATCAAGGCTCTTGTGTACAACAAGACCGCGTTCCCTGCAAGAAACACCGATGACCTGAAACTCTGCTACTTCTTCGACATCTCCGAGATAAAGAAAGCCGGCGGAAGCGCCTCAGACCTTGTTGTCTCTACCAATTATATGCAGGGCGGATCCGCGAGCGATGTGCTCTGCTGGAACGAGGACAAGAACCTGTACTATGTGGCGATAGACTTCACCGGCGTCGATATCTACCCGGGAGGTCAGGACAGCTGCAAGAAAGAAGTGCAGTTCCGCATACGCAATACCAAAGGGGTCTGGGACAACTCCAACGACCCGTCTTACATAGACGTGGGCTCCGTTTCTTCCGGCACCCTCACGAAAGCGCTGAATATGGCTCTCTATGAGGGAAGCACTCTCGTTTTCGGTACCGAGCCCAACGAGAAGAACACCGGAGACGCGATAAAGAACATCAAGCCTGCAAACAATACTTCCGGCGGCAGTTCCGGCAGTTCCGGGAACTCCGGCGGCTCGGATACCGCATATACCGGCTCCGGCACGGTGAACAACGCCCCCGCTGTCAGGGTCTCCGACAAGGGCACCGTGAGCGTCACCCTTGAACAGCAGCAGGCAAGCGGAAAGGGCAATACCATTTCGTTCTCGCTCAAAATAAAGAACACCGGAAGCACCGGCATCGACCTGTCGAAACTTACCGCGGATTACCTGTTCACCAACGACGGCGGCGGAGATATCGTGTTCGAGTGCGACTACGCCGACATTCAGGGCAGCAGCTATCAGGCCTGCACCGACACCGTAAGCGGAACTTTCTCAAAGACAAAGGGCGAGAACGCCGATACGAAATGCACAATAAAGAGCGCCGGCGTGCTCCCGGGCGGAGACACACTTACGGTGAACGTGCGCATACACAGGTCGGACTGGCAGGAGATCGACCTCGGGAACGATTATTCCGGCGGGAATGCCGACCACATAACGGTCACATACAACGGTAAGAAGCTATGAACATCGAAGACTTCAAAAACGACTGGCGCATCACCGGACAGGAGGACTTTCTGCTGAATGCAGTTCTCCTGCGCCGTAAATACGACGGCGATGACCATGAGCACTGCGTGTTCTGCTGGCATAAGTTCATGCGGGACGCGGAAGGCGCGGAAGACTGCTCTTCCGAGGGGTATGTCACCGCCGACGGACAATACTGGGTCTGTGACAACTGCTACAGGGACTTTTATGAGCCCTTCGGTTGGATACTGCAGATGACAGGAAAGTGAAAGGAAACAACATGAAAATCTCCGAACTCTTCAAGAAAGAAAAGACGGTACTCTCATTCGAGGTGTTCCCGCCGAAAAAGACAAGCGGTATCGAATCTATCCGGGCTGCGATCGACCAGATAGCGGTCTGTTCGCCGGACTACATAAGTGTTACCTACGGCGCCGGCGGCAATATCGCCAATACTTTCACCCGTGATATCGCCGCGCATATAAAGAACGACTGCAAGATCGAAGCTATGGCGCACATAACCTGTGTGAACAACACAAAGGAAGAGGTGCTCACGGTGCTTGACGGATTCGCGGACGCGGGGATAGAGAACATCCTCGCTCTCCGCGGCGACATCAACCCGGATATCCCGCCCAAGACCGATTTCAGCCACGCGAGCGATATGATCTCGTTTATCCGCGAGCACAGAAAATACGATAATATCGGAATTTCCGGAGCCTGCTATCCCGAGGGTCACACCCAGGCGGAAAGCCTTGCCGACGATATCCTCAACCTCCGTAAAAAGGTGGACGCGGGCGCGGAGGAACTCATAACCCAGCTCTTCTTCGACAACGCTTTCTTCTACGATTTCCGGGAGAAGGCAAAGATCGCGGGTATCAACGTGCCCATTTCCGCGGGTATCATGCCCGTCACAAGCAAGTCCCAGATCGAGCGCATGGTAACTATGTGCGGGGCGAGCCTTCCCCAGAAGTTCGTGCGCATGGTGACTAAGTATGAGCACAGACCCGACGCGCTCATAGACGCGGGTATTGCCTATGCCGCAGACCAGATCGCCGACCTGCTTTCAAGCGGCGTTGACGGAATACACATCTACACCATGAACAACCCGTATGTTGCAAGAAAGCTCACGGGCATGATAGGTAAGCTGCTTTGACCGGCGTAAAGGAAGAAGCGCTCCGGTATCTCGGATATCGGGGGAACGCTCCCGACGAGGCGACTTCCGCCCTGATAGATAAGGGCTATAAGGAACTCTGCGACGCGGTATCACCGCACACCTGCCACAAATTCGTGATGAAGGATACGGAGGGGCTTCCCCTCGGCGGAGCGGATATTGCAAGACACCTGGCAAAGAGCGACAGGGTCATATTTCTTGCAGCCACCCTCGGCAGCGGAGCCGACAAGCTAATAAGAACGGCGGAGATCGGGAATATGGCATACGCGCTCGTGCTTGACGCACTTGCGAGCGCCATGATCGAGGAGTTCTGTGACAACACCGAGATCGCGCTGAGATCACGCTACGGCGGGCATTTCACATGGCGGTTCAGCCCCGGTTACGGCGACTATCCGATAGAGCTCCAGCCCGACATTATCCGCTTCCTCAACGCGGACAAGCTCATAGGGCTCACTGTCACCGACAGCAATATCCTCATTCCCCGCAAATCCGTCACTGCCGTCATCGGCATATCCGACAGCGAGCAGGACGGCGGCCTCAGAAGCTGTGCTACCTGCAATATGCGGGAGACCTGTAAATTCCGCAGAGAGCTCACCACCTGTCACGGCTGAGGAACGGCGGCGTAAACGCGGAAATGTGCATGAACGTACACAGAGAAAGGGTAAAACATTGAAAGACAGAATAAAAGACCTGCTTGAACGCAGTTATGTGATACTTGACGGCGGTTTCGGCACCGAGCTCCAGAAGCGCGGAATGAAGCCGGGCGAGACTTCCGAGATAATGAATTTCCGGCGGGAGGACGATGTTTACGCCATACACCGTTCCTACATCGACGCCGGTGCCAACATCATCAACGCCAACACTTTCGGCGCCAACCGCCTGAAACTTGCAAAAACGGAGTACACCACCGGCGAGGTGGTGAAGAAGGCGCTCTCCATAGCAAAACGGGCTGCGGAAGGCACCGGGACGCTCGTTGCCCTCGACATAGGACCCACCGGTCAGCTTCTTGAGCCCGCAGGCACCCTCTCTTTCGAGGACGCTTACGATATTTTCAGAGAGATCGTCGAAGCCGGCCGCGAACTTGCAGACCTCGTGATCATCGAGACTATGACCGACCTTTATGAGATAAAGGCGGCGCTTCTTGCAGTCAAAGAGAACTGCGACCTTCCCGTGTTCACATTCATGTCCTTCGAGAAGAACGGACGCACGTTCACCGGTACCCTTCCCTCAGCGGCAGCTCTTACCCTCACCGGGCTCGGCTCGGACGCAATAGGCGTGAACTGTTCGCTTGCTCCCGACGAGCTTTACGGCATAGTTGACGAGCTTATCCGCTATACCGACCTTCCCATAATGGTCAAGGCGAACGCGGGTCTGCCCGACCCGGCTACCGGCGCTTACAGCGTCTCTGCGGAGCAGTATGTGAAGGACTGCATAAAATACACGGAAATGGGCGTCAGGATCTACGGCGGGTGCTGCGGAACATCTCCCGAGTACATCAGCGGGCTGAAAGCTATGCTCGGCGCGCATACTCCCGTTGTACGCGGCGCGGGGAGTGGTATCTCCTCCGTTTGCAGCTACGCGAATACCGTTGATATAACCTGCCCGAAGATAATCGGCGAGCGTATAAACCCCACCGGCAAGAAGCTCTTCAAGGAAGCTCTCCGAAATAACGACATAAACTACATTCTCAATCAGGCGCTTGAACAGGTGGCTGCCGGGGCGGATATACTCGATGTGAACGTGGGTCTCCCGGAGATAGACGAGAAAGAAATGATGGTGCGGGTCGTAAAGGCTCTCCAGGGCATCACCGACCTGCCCCTCCAGATAGACAGCACTAAGCCCGATGTTATCGAAGCGGCACTTCGTGTATATAACGGAAAAGCCATCGTGAATTCCGTGAACGGAGAGGCTGCGGTGATGGACCGCATTCTCCCGATAGTGAAAAAGTACGGCGCGGCAGTGGTTGGACTTACCCTCGACGAGAACGGGATCCCCCCGAAAGCGGAGCAGCGTGTCGCTATCGCGGAACGCATACTCAGAAGGGCTCAGGAATACGGTATCCCGCGGGAGAATGTGTTCATAGACTGTCTCACCCTCACCGTAAGTACGGAGCAGAAAGCCGTGTATGAAACGCTTAAAGCTGTCCGTGCAGTCAAGGAAAAGCTGGGTCTTCACACCGTACTCGGCGTTTCCAACATCTCTTTCGGACTCCCCACCCGAGAACTCATCAACAGCACATTCCTTTCAATGGCAATGGAATGCGGGCTCGATCTTCCTATCATCAACCCCAACATCACGGCTATGTCCGGTGCGGTCTTCGCCTACAGGGTACTTGCAGCCCATGACGGGAACGCGGCTCAGTTCATTGAGCGGTTCGGCGGGGAGACTGCAAAAAAGCCCACTGTGCCCAAAGCGGAAGTCACCCTTTCCTACGCCATAGAGAAAGGGCTTGACAAGGACGCGGAGCTGCTCACGAAGCAGAAGCTCGAAGCAGGCGCGGATTCAATGGACATCGTGAACAACGAGCTTATCCCCGCGCTTGACAGGGCAGGGGACGACTTCGGGAAGAACAAGATCTTCCTGCCGCAGCTCATTCTTTCCGCAAACGCGGCGCAAGCCTGCTTTACCGCTATAAAAGCGGCGATGAGCGGAGAGAACCGTATAAGCAAGGGCAAGATCGTGCTCGCCACCGTCAAGGGTGATATCCATGACATCGGCAAGAACATCGTGAAGACGCTGCTTGAAAACTACGGCTACACCGTCATAGACCTCGGAAAGGACGTTCCGGAGCAGAAAGTCGTAGATGCGGCGATAGATCACGACGTGAAGCTTGTGGGGCTGAGCGCGCTTATGACCACAACTCTCGGGGCTATGGAGAACACGATAAAGCTCCTGCGTGCAAGCGGTCATGAATGCAAGGTGGTAGTTGGCGGAGCTGTGCTCACCCGGGACTACGCGGACGCGATCGGTGCGGACTGTTACGCCAAGGACGCGAAGGACACCGTGGATTTTGCGAAAGAGGTACTCGGCTGAAATGACCGGAGCCGTGAACAAACAAAAACAGCGCGGACGAACCGCGCTGTTATCTGTTTATGCTGTTTTTAAGCAGAACCGATTACTTGAGTTCAACCTTAGCGCCAGCCTCTTCGAGCTTAGCCTTGATCTCTTCAGCTTCTGCCTTGGCAACGCCTTCCTTGAGAGCCTTAGGAGCAGCCTCAACGAGCTCCTTAGCTTCCTTAAGGCCAAGACCGCAGATATCCTTTACAGCCTTGATAACGTTCATCTTGCTGTCGCCGAAGGAAGCGAGAATTACGTCGAATTCTGTCTTTTCTTCAGCTGCTGCGCCTGCGCCGCCTGCTGCGGGACCTGCTGCTACCATAGCTGCAGCCGATACGCCGAATTCTTCCTCAAGTGCCTTTACTAAATCATTGAGCTCGAGAACGGAGAGCTCCTTAACGTCTTCTACGATCTTTAAAACTTTCTCTGAAGCCATTTTATTTTCCTCCTGTAAATGATGATGTCGTAAAACTGTTGTTCAAGCTGCGACACTGCTATTATGCAGCATCTTCGCTTTCCTTTTTCTTTGCGATCTCGCTTGCTGCGATCGCGAGTCTCTGCATAGGAGACTGGAGCATGAAGAGAAGCTTGGAAATAAGAACTTCCTTGCTCGGGAGCTTTGCGTACTCCTCTACTTCCGCAACGGAGATAGCCTCCTTACCGATGAAGCCTACCTTGATGTTGAAGCAGTCGCCGGATGCTTCGGACTGCTTGAACAGGATCTTCGGAGCGGAGATGATGTCGCTTTCGTGGAGCGCGATAGCGGTAGTGCCCTCAAGGTGTTCATCGATACCTGTGAGGCCTGCCTTATCGGCTGCTCTCTTGAGAAGGGTGTTCTTTACTACGAAGTAATCAACGCCTGCTTCTCTGAGTTCCTTACGAAGCTTGGTATCGTCTGCAACGGAGATGCCCTTGTAATCAACGATGACGCCGCCGGCTGCATTTTCGAGCTTCTTTGCGAGCTCATCAACGAACTCCTGCTTCTGCTGAAGGATCTTTTCGCTTGCCATTAGGTTTTTCCTCCTTTTTTGATATTGCTGTCAAAAGCGCGGGGGAAATTATAAAACCCCGTTCTTACGCAGAACGGGGGTACAGACTAAGTATCTCCCATTCCTCGGCAGGCGGCAGCGCGGTGATAAAACGCGGAACCGTTAGCACTTTCGTGACCTGCTGTCTTTAGAACAGCGAATATATTATACCACGGAACATCATGTTTGTCAAGCATTTTTTTCATTTTTTGCAATTTTCTTTTTCACCGGTCGTTCCGGCATATGGTAAATCATACCAAAACAGCCTATGTGATTTTGTTGCAAATGTTAATTGATTTTATGACCGTATTTAGGTTACAATATTATATTATGTACATTTTACGGAGGCGCTTTATGAACAAGGTCAAATGGCTCGACAACGCGGTATTCTATGAGATATATCCCCAGTCTTTCAAGGACACGAACTCCGACGGTATCGGAGACTTCAACGGCATTATCGAAAAGCTCGACTATATAAAGAGCCTCGGCTGTACGGCGATATGGATGAATCCATGTTTCGATTCGCCGTTTCTTGACGCGGGGTACGATGTGCGGGATTATTATCTCGCTGCGCCGCGGTACGGTACAAATGACGACCTGAAACGGCTTTTCGGGGAAGTTCACCGCCGCGGTATGCATATCCTCCTCGATCTCGTTCCGGGGCACACGTCCTGGGAGCACAAGTGGTTCCGGGAGTCCTGCAAGGCCGCGAAAAACCGGTACACCGACCGGTACATCTGGACGGACAACACATGGGAAGCACCCGAGGGAATGAACGCGCTTATCGGCATCTCCGAACGCGTGGGCGCCTGCGGGGTGAACTTCTTCTCACACCAGCCCGCCCTCAACTACGGCTACTACAAGCCCGACCCGGACAAGCCCTGGCAGCAGTCAACGGAGTCCGAGGGTGCAAAAGCGACCCTTGAGGAAATGAAGAACGTTATGCGGTTCTGGCTCGGAATGGGCTGCGACGGCTTCCGTGTGGATATGGCACATTCCCTCGTCAAGCGTGACGAGAACGGAAAGGGCACCATTAAGCTCTGGCAGGACGTAAGAGCGTTCCTTGACCGCGAGTTCCCCGATGCGGCAATGGTCTCCGAGTGGGGCGAACCGGACAAGTCCCTCCAGGGCGGGTTCCATATGGATTTTCTGCTGCACTTCGGCCCGTCGCACTACAACGACCTGTTCCGCTGCGACAAGCCCTTCTTCGGCGGCAGCGGCGATGCTTCCGCTTTTGTGGAGAAATATCTCGAAAGCCGCCGGAAAGCCGGAAAGGACGGGCTTATCTGCATTCCTTCGGGCAACCACGATATGGCGCGGCTTGCAAAATATATCCGGGGCGAAAGGCTCAAGATGTGCTTCATGTTCCTGCTCACGATGCCCGGCGCGCCGTTCATCTACTACGGCGATGAGATCGGAATGAGATATGTGGAGGATATCCCTTCGGTGGAGGGCGGATATGAGCGCACAGGCTCACGTTCCCCTATGCAGTGGGACAGCACCGTGAACGCGGGCTTCAGCGCCGCGCCTTCCGACAGGCTTTATATCCCCATAGACCCCGCGGAGGACAGGCCTACGGTGGCTGCACAGGAAAAGGACAGCGGTTCCCTCATGTCGGAGGTGAAGCGGCTCATGTCCCTCAGAGCAGCTCATTCGGCACTGCAGAGCCGGGGAGAGATAGAGTTCGTGTATGCGGAAAAGGACAGTTGCCCCCTCGTCTATACCCGCTCGGATAAGAAAGAGAAGCTTCTCGTGATACTGAATCCGTCGGATAAAAAGGCTGACTTCGCCTTTGACGGAAAGCTCGGTGAAGCAGTGTATCTTCTCGGAGAAAAGGCGTCTCAGAGCGCCGGAAGGATCACGTCAGCGCCCTGCTCCGCAGGTGTATATACAATAGGGAACCTCTAAAAACCCAATTTGAGAGAAAAAGAGCTAGCCACGCCGTCTACTGCGTCAAACCTCCTAACCGGGCGCCAGCCCGGCTTCGTCGGCTTTCCTTGTATCCGACGCAGCTATCTCATTTTCTCTTTTCAAA
>JAGBMA010000216.1 GCA_017635095.1 Ruminiclostridium sp.
AAGAGAAAATGAGATAGCTGCGTCGGATACAAGGAAAGCCGACGAAGCCGGGCTGGCGCCCGGTTAGGAGGTTTGACGCAGTAGACGGCGTGGCTAGCTCTTTTTCTCTCAAATTGGGTTTTTAGAGGTTCCCAATAGTTTTTGCAGGATTTACTTTCCGGAATTTCAGTATTCTATCCCTTTTCGTGCAGTCACGCCCTTCTGATAAGGGTGGCGCACACACTTTATCTCGCTTATGTAGTCTGCCGCGTCAACAAAAACCTGTGCAGGCTGTCTCCCGGTAATAACGACTTCGCGGGAGTCTTTTCCTCCGAGAATAAGCTCCTCCGCCCTGACGCAGTTCATAAGCGAATGGCCGTAAGCGAAATTGAATTCATCAAGTATCACAGCGTCATAGCTGCCCGAAAACGACTTCTCCAGAAGGCTGTTATGGCATGAGGTAAGCTCCGATTTGTCGCTTTCGGAAAGAGTGCTGAAAAATCCGTAATCCCTGTCACACCGCATCACATCTATTTTATCCAGCTTTTCGAGAGAAGAGAGCTCGGCTGTATCGCCGCCTTTCATGAACTGAACAAAGGCGACTTTCATTCCCGCCCCCGCCATTCTCAGTGCAAGCCCCAGCGAGGCGGTCGTCTTCCCTTTTCCCTCTCCACAGTATATCTGCAGCATATTATCACTCCGTTTCATAAAAAACCGGGACTCCCCGCACCTGCGAAAAGTCCCGCATCTTTTAGATTATATCACTGCGGAAGTTTTTTGTCAACCGCCGCAGTGACTGCATACCGCATATTCACGTTTTATCCCTGAACATTTTCCTTTTCCGCAATATACGATTTGTATTCAATTAAATTATGCTCAAATCCGATCTGCTCAAGGAAGTCGAGCGTCCGTGAAAAGCCGGGGTATATATAAATATACATATGATCCATGGTTTCACCGGAAATTACGTCAAGATTTATCCTGTTATTATGATCCGAATCCTTTATCATATCGTATGTCAGGGCTTCGGTGTCCGCATCGAGGGCTGCCTGGAGCTCACTGCAGGATATATCGCTTATCTTTCTCGTTTTAATGACTTTCCCGCCGGAAAGCTCTATAGTGACCCGACCGTCATCTCTCGACACTCTGTCCGGGATAACATATTGGTTGTGCAGTCCGCGGCTGTCACGGAAAAGCTCGAAAACCTTTTCCGCGTACTCATCATTCACATTATATCCACGCGATACCGGCATTCCGTTTTTCAAGGTATAATATATAGTGATCTCCCTGCTTATGTCGTGCGATCTGTCACGGGAATCGCCGGAAAGTATCTCTTTATGCAGCTTCACGATACTGTCTGCGATCTGACGGTCTTCATTTCCGTCCTCCGTCTCAGAGCTTACAGCCCCGTAAAACTCATTCACACTGAAATTGATGTGCACGGTACGGATATCGTCGGGAGCCGGAACATAATACCCTGTGCCAAATCCCTGTGTGAACGCGATACCCACGGTCAGAACTGCGCAGCCTGCAAGATAAAGCGGATATTTTGCAAGCTTCGGCAGCTTCTTCTCCTTGTTTTTGTCCGAAAACTCAAAGGACATGTACAGCAGCAACGTTGATATGATCCAGAATCCCGCCACGGAAACAAGCACCGATGTAACGGTAGAAACTGTATAAAGCGCATTGCGGCTGTAATCATTGAGAAATGCAACAAAGTAATATCCTACCACCGTAGTTATGACAAGTATCACGGATACCGAAATGCTCCGGCGGGCATACCTGAATACATACGGGTTTCCGGTACGTTCATGACGGCGGTGCATTATGAGGAAGTATGCCGCTGCAGCGAGTATTATGCAGAATACAGCGGCAACAATGTACGCAGGCAGGTTTGCGATATACAAAGGAGCGTGTTCTTCATAGTTCATAGTCTCCCAGGACTGGAAGAAACCAATCAGAAGCCCCAGAGGTGAGACTGCGCACACCGTCGATGATGTCTGGTATGCAAAACCGGGGTACAATCCGTAGCTGTTGACATATGATAGATATGTGGCGGCGAAAGTAAACGCGGGAACAGCAATATTAAGTACAAGCGTCAGTATTATTACCTTTCTGAGCCGTCCGCACACCGCCATTACCAGTACCGTCATACAATAGAATTCAAGGCACATCAAAGCACCCGTCAGCATCGCCGAGAATACCACCTCGGTAAATTCGATATACGACTTATTTGCAACGGACATGGTCACACTTCCGAAGCCGAGTACCATACTGCCGATAAGTATTCCCACGATATGCGGCACCATATACACCATAAGTCCGGAGAAAAAGTCACCGAGGATACGGGTCTTTGCCGGGACAGGAAGTGTTAGTTCCTTGTCCGCATGATCCTTGTTGTAAAGATAGCGGAAAGTCTTTGCCGCGATGACGAACCCGGAAAAGAACAGAGCCACAAGTGCCGCTCCCGCTATCACTCCCACAAACTCACAGGTGCTTGCGAGATCATCTATATGAGCCGCCATTTCACGGGCTTCCGCGCTGTTCACTATACGGCTCTGATACGCAACGCCGAATTTCTGAATGTACAGATCGGATTCATGAATGTACGCATTCAGTACAATGCTGAAAAGAGGATATGATGCAAGCGAAAACAGGCTCGTGAAAAACAGATGCAGTTTAAGAGTGCTTATCTTATACCTAAGATATTTCATTTTTATCCCTCCCGATATCTGTAATATTCCGGCAGATATTTCTGAATATCCTCACTGCCTGCCGGTTCGGCTGCATTATATATCTCTGCTGCCCTGTCACATTGCTTCTCAGCGACAAACCTCGGTCCGGTGTAATTGTTGGTGACATAGTAAACCGATCCGTCCCCGTTCTTATATTCATATACACAGAATACTTCATATATATCGCGGCTTTCTTCATAAACGGGAGTTGTAGCGGTATGCGGGAGAAGCTCATTCGCCTGTTCCGCCGTTATCTCACGGATATCATAGTTCAGCGTCGGCATCATATATCCGTTTTCATCTGCAGTATAGTCATACTTTATATCCGCGGTAAAGCTGCCCTCTGATGTGTACTGCATCATATAGAATTTTACCGCGTCGTCGTAAACTCCGTCAAAGATATTGCAGTTGTACCTGTTCATAAGCTCAACGGTATCCGTGAACGTGTTGGAAACAATAACATACTGCCTATTGTCGTTGCTGTAAATTATTTCCAGAGTTTTATACATCTGTCCGCCGTCAACGCAGATATCCTCGTATGTCGTTTCAAGCGCGTCTTTATAAAGGGCTGCCGCAAATTCGTTATATGGTATTTCCGAAGCGTAATATACGCCGTCATTTCCGGGTACCATCACCAATGCGTCCTTGTCATCGGTCTCAAGCTTGTAATTGTCCGCGAACGCTCTTGTGCTGAACAGAAGAGATATGGCATCGTGAGCATATTCTTTCGGAAGAAAGTAGCTGCGTTCTGTTCTGCTGCCGTTTTTCATTCTGTAATCGAGCGAAAAATGCACATAAGACCTGTATTCGTCCGCGTAGCTATCGTCATACACCCACTTGAAATCCGGGCGTTCTTCGATGATACGCCTGTGAAAATCGGTAATAAGCCTGAGGGACTCTTCATCACTGACGTAATGATCATTGTACCCGTAAACCATACGCGGCATATTATCCATTAACTGCACACCCTCTATCTGAGAGACTTCGGGAACATATCCCACAGTACCTAACCCGTCGCTCACGGACAGACCATAGCAGATCAGCACCGACAGGACACCCGAACCTATGAAGCGCGCAGCCATGAACGCAAGCTTTTTCGGACTTCCGAGCTTTTCCCTGCACACGAGCTCTGTCACTACAAACAGTATTATATTCACGATCACCCATGTTATAACGAGCGCAGCAGCAGGTATCTCAAGATACTTCACCAGACTTCCGGATACGGCATAATAGCTTCTCCTCGCGTTCACCCTGTCAAATACGGGAAGGAATATCACCGATGCGCTTGCAAGTAAGATCATGAACTGTACCGCGTAACGCCCGCCCTTATAAACAAAGGCACTGCCCGTGCGCTCGGCGCGGCGGCGCTTTATCATGAACCATGAAGCTGCGCAGAACGCGGCGGAGTACAGTAATGTAACAAGCTCTATCGGGAACGCGGCAAGCTCACTTATCCTCTGCTGAGAGATAAAGAAAACTGACAGGCACATTCCGAGCGGCGAACACTGCAGTATAAAGCTGTCGGAGAAATATCCGTAGATGTTGCCGATCTCGATACCGTATGCGCAGGAATTCACTATCATCGCAAGGAAGATGATCGTTACCGGCACTCCGACCCCAAACAGGATCGGAACGATATTGGCAGTAAGCTTTCTTCCGCAGAACGACATTATCATGAGTGTGAAGAAGAACTGCATCACCGAACCGCAGACCATGAATATGCTGCCGGTTTCGATAAATTCCATTATCCCCGTGTAATCGGAGTAAAAGCTCTCTTCGCTGAACCCGTAGGAATGGATAAGAACGAGCCTTCCTATGACCACCGCCGCTATCTGAGGGACGACGTAAATGAGCGATCCGGAAAGTATATCCGCGGCGAACCGTGTATTATCGCTGACCGGAAGCGAAAGATCCATGTCGATGTATTTCTTGTCATAAAGACTGCGGAAGCTGCTCTTTACAACAAAGAAACCTTCAATAAACAGCACTGCTATGCAGACTATACCGGCTGCCATACATAACATGGCGGTGGCATTCATCATACCGACCTGCATATCAAGATCAGCGTTCGGTATATTGCCCGAATCCGTATGGCGCTTCATAAGTCCATCATATAAAATATTCACAGCCAGCGCCATCATCGGATACGAAAAAAGTGAGAGAATGCAGGCCGCGACAAGTTTTCCCCTGAGCTTTGACAGCTTATAGAAAAAATATGTGCGGAATTTTCCTTTACTTATCGAGGGCTGAGCTGTCATAGCCTAACACCTCCATTTCGTAAATGAATATCTCCTCAAGCGTAAGACGTATCTCATCGTACATTTTCGGTGAGAGCTTTCCGACAGCCTCGCTTATCTTTTCGCTTCCGCCTCTGGCTATGATATATGTGACGCTTCCTGTCTTTTCCGTGTGGAGGACCTCTATTCCCGGAAGATCCTCCGGAGTGATATCTCTGTCAAAAACAGCCTGGATCTTTATAACATCTCCCTTGACATTGTCGAGGTCACGGTCAAAAACGACCTTTCCGTTATGGAGCAGACCTACCCTGTCGCAGAACTCGTCTATCTCATTCAGGTTATGGGAGGAAAATACTATCGTCATCTCTCTGTCCATCATTGCGTCGATCAGCATTTTCTTCACCATGATGCGCATTGTCGGGTCAAGTCCGTCGAGAGCTTCATCAAGAAACAGATACTTCGGACGGCAGGCTATACCGCAGATGACCACAGCCTGTCTTTTCATGCCCTTTGAGAACTCGTGCAGTTTCTTGTCCAGCGGCAGCTCCACTATCTTTACGAGCCTTTCAAACAGCGCGTCATCAAAGCTCTTATAGAACATCTTGTAGTATTTTCGCATAGCGCCGAGGGTCATATCCGAAAACTGGACAGTTTCGTCGCTTATGAAAAACAGCTTTTCCTTGATCTTTACATTGTCGTAAACCGTCTCACCGTCTATCTTCACACTTCCGGACAGAGGACGGTAAACTCCGCTCAGCATTCTCAGCAGCGTGGATTTTCCCGCGCCGTTGGAGCCGAGAAGCCCGTAGCAGCTCCCCTCCGGGATATCTATACTTACACCGCTCACAGCTTCAACATCATAAAATCTCATTACACAGTCTTTTATCTCGATCATGGTATTCCCCTCCGTTATCAGCACCATACAGCTTCCACGAGCTGTGCGGCATCGTTCTTCTGCATTCCCGCTTTTTTTGCGGATATCATGGCTTCTTTCAGCGCTTCCTCCGCCCGCCTTATAATAGCTTTAGCTGCCGAGCTGCTGTCCGAAACGTAGCTTCCTTTTGCAGGCACAGAATATATGAATCCTCTCTGTTCAAGCATCATATAGGCTTTCTGCACAGTATTCGGGTTGATGCCGAGAGATTTTGCGGTCTCACGGACCGTCGGAAGTCTTTCTCCCGCCTCAAGCGCACCTGTCGTTATAAGTGCAGCCACCTGTTCACATATCTGCTCGTAAATAGGCTGCTTCCCTTCAAGTCTTATGTCAAACAAACTTCATTCCCCCTTTTTTGCCCTCTTCCGCAGTCCTGCGTTATGCAGGACCACGAAAAAGAAACTCGTACCAACTGTATTAATTCGCTTAATACAGTTGTATTATAGCACAAACTGTATTACTTGTCAATAGTACAGTTAAATTTTTTTCAATATTAAAATACCGCCGCAGGTAAGGGCGGCGCTGATATAGAAGTATTAAGCCATGGTATTTCTGATGCAAAGTCAGAAGTACTATGGCGTTACTATTGACAGTGCATAGATGACGTGCTATAATGGTAACTAACATAAATCGAGATTTATATGGGGTTAATATATGAAAGTATTTTTGCTATGGCATATACACGAGTTAACTGATGATTTTGGTACACACGATGAAGAAAAGCTAATCGGTGTATTTTCATCTTCCAAAATAGCTAATGACACCATTCAAAAGTTCAAAAATCTGGATGGATTCAGAGATTATTCTTTAGATTGTTTTATGATAGAAGAATACGAGGTGGATAAACCAACAAATTGGACGGAGGGGTTTTCTACTGTTCGATGGACTGAATAATCAACTCAACTGGAATTATGATAAATTCTGTTATGAAGTGCCCATTTGTCAATAGTAAAACCTAACAAAAAAGCAAAACGGGATTTATGTATTCTGAAAGTATGTGAGAAGAGTCTGAAAACAGATTCCGACCTTAGCCACTCTGTTATACGCGGATTGG
>JAGBMA010000217.1 GCA_017635095.1 Ruminiclostridium sp.
TCATTCACTTGACATGCCTCCTTCGTGGGTTAATGCAGTTGCCAGACCGCATTTCTATTTTACCACGTTGGAGGTTTTTGTTCAACGCTAAAGCTCTTTTGAACCCCCGGCACAGCCGGGGGTTTTCGGATTACAAAAAAAGACGGATCCAACGATCCGTCTTAGATGTCAGCCGAACGCATCCGACTCCTTAAAAATTACGCTCTTACATCCATGAGAGCCCCGCGTCCATCCGCAGACGGAGCGGCATTTGAAATGCTTTCGATCATCTTCGCACTCGCATTCTCATCCATATTCATGGCATTCTTGAGCATCGCGATGGAAGCCTGTGACGCAGTATTCATCTGAGCCATGCTCATTGAAGCTGCGGCAATGACGTTTGTAAAACCGTCCATTGGAAAAGCACCTCCTTTGTCTTCCCTGTGATTATATTATAGCGTAACCGGAGTGTAATTTCAATTGGCAATTACAACAAATTTTAACAGCTTATTCTATGCAATATATCAAGCGCGCTTTTTTACAGGAACTTCCTGCTTTTTAAGCTGAGCCTGCTTTTTTTCACCGCGTATGATCTGCGGGGGCTCCTCGCCTCTTGCACACTTGGCACTTATTACTACCTTTGTTATCGTATCATCGCTCGGTGCGTCGAACATTGTCTCATTGAGGATAGACTCAAGTATCGTTCTGAGTCCGCGGGCACCGGTCTTTCTTGCAATAGACTTCTTAGCTATCTCACGGAGAGCGTCCTTGTCGATCTCAAGCTCGACATCATCGAGACTGAACAGGTAACTGTACTGCTTGACGATCGCATTCTTCGGCTCTACCAGTATCTTTATGAGAGCGTCTTCGTCGAGCTCATCAAGCACTGCGATGACCGGAAGACGGCCGACAAGCTCGGGGATAATACCGAACTTTACAAGATCCTCGGGTTCTACCGCATGGAAAAGCTTTGTGAGCGACTCATCGTTCTTATCCTTTATTTCTGCGCCGAAACCGATCGCGGAAGAGTGGATACGAGCTGCTATCGTCTTGTCGATGCCGTCGAACGCACCGCCGCAGATGAACAGTATATCCTTGGTGTTGATCTGAATGAACTCCTGGTTCGGGTGCTTTCTTCCGCCCTGAGGAGGAACATTCGATACCGTACCCTCGACGATCTTGAGAAGCGCCTGCTGAACGCCTTCGCCGCTGACATCGCGGGTGATAGATGTATTTTCGGAGCGGCGGGAGATCTTGTCGATCTCATCAATGTAGATGATGCCGTGCTCCGCAGCCTCTATGTCATAATCCGCTGCCTGTATCAGACGGAGAAGCACGTTCTCAACGTCCTCGCCGACATAACCTGCCTGTGTGAGAGTAGTTGCGTCCGCTATTGCAAACGGGACATGGAGCACTCTCGCAAGTGTCTGGGCAAGCATAGTTTTACCTACGCCGGTCGGTCCGAGAAGAAGCACGTTGCTCTTCTGAAGCTCAATGCCCCTGTCACCGTCGTCATTTGCAAGAGTCCTTTTATAATGGTTATATACGGATACGCAGAGAGTCTTTTTTGCTTCCTCCTGACCGATGATGTACTGATCGAGCACTGCCTTTATATCTGCAGGCTTCACAGCGCTGTTCGGTTCGCCGTACATATGCTTCTGCTGCTGTGAAGTGCGCTTTTTGGGCGGGCGTATCTCCGCGATCTCACCCTCGTCGAGAAGCATACGGTATGACGTGACAACACACTCGCTGCAGATAGCCGCGTTGTTTGAGTAAAGCATTCTTGCTACTCTGTCATCGGATTTTCCGCAAAAACTGCATTTAAGCATGTGGAATTCCTTTCTTATGGCTGAAAGCCTTATCTTTTATCTATGACCTTGTCGATAAGTCCGTACTTGAGTGCCTCTTCGGCTGTCATGAAGTTATCTCTGTCGGTATCCTTCTCGATGACCTCGATAGGCTGACCGGTCATCTCCGAGTACATACGGTTCATCTTTTCCTTGATCTTCACTATATGCTTTGCGTGTATCTCGATATCCGATGCCTGTGCTCTGCCGGTACCGCCGAGGGGCTGGTGGATCATTATCTCGCTGTTCGGGAGAGCATATCTCTTTCCCTTTGCGCCTGCAGCCAGCAGGAACGATCCCATTGATGCAGCCATACCCATACAGATAGTAGAAACATCGCACTTGATGTAGTTCATTGTATCGAATATCGACATTCCGTCGGTAATGGAACCGCCGGGGCTGTTGATATAAAGGCTTATATCCTTCTCGGGATCCTGACCTTCAAGAAACAGGAGCTGTGCGACAACAAGGCCTGCAGTCACGGAGTTTACCTCCTCATTCAGCATAACGATCCTGTCATTGAGCAGCCTTGAATAAATATCGTAGGCACGCTCTCCTCTTCCCGTCTGTTCGATGACGGTAGGTACAAGACTCATAAAATCCATTGATGTCACCATATCCTTTCTGCGAAATGTGCAGCCGGAAAGTATGATCCCGGCTGCATCATGATGATCTGCGCTGCCGCGGTTTATTCTTCGGCAGTTGTTATGTCGGCGTTGTCCTTAACGAAACTGAACGCCTTTTCTACCTTGATATCGAGGGAGAGGTTCTCTGCGGGGATAAGCTCCTTGACTCTCTCAACGCTCTGCTTGTGCTGATTTGCAAGATCCTCGTAGTGCTTCTCAAGCTCTTCCGCGGAAACCTCGATGTTCTCAAGCTCGGCGATCTTTTCAAGACCGAGTCTGAGTCTTACCTGAGTTGCGGCGGGCTCTCTGAATGTTTCTCTGAACTTCTCCATGGAAAGACCTGTGTACTGGAGGTAATCCTTGATGGTAACACCTGCGTATCTGTTTCTGTATTCCCATTCACGGAGCATATCGTTGACACGGTTCTCTGTCATGGCATCGGGGATCTCGCCCTGGACGAGTTCAGCGAGCTTTTCGGAGATCTTATTGTCGAGCTCTGCGTCTGCACGGTCGTTTGCGTGTTCCTGAAGCTTGTTCTTGAGATCTGCCTTGTATTCTGCAAGGGTATCGAATTCACTTACGTCCTTTGCGAACTCATCGTCGAGTTCCGCAAGTTCCTTGCCCTTGATCTCATGAATCCTGCACTTGAACACAGCGGGCTTGCCTGCAAGCTCCTTGGCGTTGTAATCCTCGGGGAACGTTACGTTTACATCGAAGTCCTCGCCGATGCTCTTGCCGACGATCTGCTCCTCAAAGCCCGGGATAAATCTGCCGCTTCCGAGTTCAAGGTTGAACTTGGAAGCCTTTCCGCCGTCGAAGGGCTTGCCGTCCATAGAACCCTCGAAGTCGAATACTACTGTATCGGTGAGCTTTGCGGGTCTGTCGTCAACGTCGATTATTCTTGCATTGTTGTTTCTGATGCGCTCAACTTCGGTGTCAACTTCCTCGTCTGTTATAGTCTTGACAGTTTTTTCCACCTTTATACCCTTGTAACCGTCGATAGTCACTTCGGGCTTTACTGTAACGGTGATGCTGAACGTAACACCGTTCTCCTTGCTGACGTCTGTTACCTTTGTATCGGGAACATCAACGGCATCGAGCTTCTGATCCTCGATAGCGTCTGCAACTGCCTTCTGATAGATAGAATTGATAGCGGACTCATAGAAGAAAGTCTCACCGTACTTTGCTTCTATCATCTTTCTTGTTGCCTTGCCTTTTCTGAAGCCGTCGATCTGGATATTCTTTCTTCTTCTGAGGTAGGATTCCTGAAGTGCTTTTTCAAAATCTTCAGCTCCGACCTTTACTTCAAGCTCCACTGTGTTTGTGCCTGTCTTGTTGTTTGAGATTACTTCCATTTTGTTTTACCTCCGTAAAATGCATACTGCTGAAATTATATCATATATTTAAAAATTTTTCAATAATTTCCGTTATTTTTTTGGGCTTCCGTTCAGTTTATCTTCACCGGCATAAATCCGATGTAGTCTGCCGAGATCATTCTGTAATCCGTACCCTCGTATTCGCCGATGAAAGCCCTCGCATGACCGGCTTTTCCATGGATATGACCGTAGTAGCAGCGTTTTATGCCGTACTCGCTTATCACCCGGAGAATGTACTCGTTCTTCTCGCCGTTGTAAAGCGGCGGGTAATGTATGAACGCTGTCATCTCTCCCCCGAGCTTCAGCCCCTCTGCGACGGACATTCTGAGCCTGCCCTCTTCTCTGGCAAGCACCTTTGCGTCGAAAGCATCGGTCCCGTCGTTTATCCAGCCTCTCGTGCCTACCACACAGATATCTTCGGCAAGATACGCGTTGTTGCTCAGGATCTTTATTCTGACGAAGCCTTTTGCATCAAGGAACTTGTTCATCTTCCCGGCTGTTGCCCACCAGTAATCGTGGTTTCCTTTGAGAAGTATCTTGTTTCCGTGCAGCTCGTCGTTTATGAAGCGGAAATCCGTCTCCGTGTCCTCAAGCTTCATAGCCCACGAAATATCTCCCGGGATAACCACCGTGTCGCTTTCCGCCACTACCCTGTTCCAGTTCTCTTTCAGCCGGTCAACATAGTTTTCCCAGCCCCTGAAAACGTCCATAGGCTTGTCGGCGCCGAGTGAAAGATGAAGATCTCCTATTGCAAAAACACTCATTATTTTCCGAGGTTCTTCATTACTTCCGCAGCCATATCGCTCTTTTCGACAGAGCCCGTGAATCTTACCGGCTTTGTCTTTGTTGCAGCGAGAGGAGCGGGCATCTTTGTGCCGGTCTTTTCTTCGAGCTTCTCGATTATCGTGAATTCATCGAGTCCCTCAGTCTCGCCGCCGACTGCCTCATATACCGCCTTGCCGAACTTATATGGGTTAGCGGTGGAAGCGATTATGGTCTTTGTGGTATCTCCGGTAGCTTCCTTGTAGTCGTTATAAACCTTGTATGCAACGCCGGTATGCGTATCCATAAGGTACGAATACTCATCGAAAGCCTGCTTTATAGCGCCCTTTGTGGCATCATCGTCACAGTATCCGGCATAGAAGATGTCCTTTATCTTAGCTCTGACATCATCGGTAACTTCGTATTTTCCGTCCTTTGCAAGCTTTCCGAACCAATCCGCGATCTGCTTGTCGTTGCCGCCGGTCAGGTGGTACAGAAGTCTTTCGAGGTTGCTCGAAATAAGTATATCCATAGACGGGGAGATCGTTGTATAGAAGTGTCTGTTGCGGTCATAAACACCTGTGTTTATGAAATCCGTGAGAACGTTATTTGCATTGGACGCGCATATGAGCTTGTTCACGGGAAGTCCCATTTCCTTAGCGTAGTACGCAGCCAGTATATTGCCGAAGTTTCCTGTCGGAACAACGATGTTCACCTTTTCGCCGTACTCTATGTCGCCGCTCTTGACGAGAGAGGCATAAGCCGAGATGTAGTAAACGATCTGCGGCGAAAGTCTGCCCCAGTTTATCGAGTTTGCGCTGGAGAAAGTGATACCCTTTTCATCAAGCTGCTTTTTAAGCTCTTCGTTGGTGAATATTGCCTTTACTCCGTTCTGGCAGTCGTCAAAGTTGCCCTTGACCGCGCACACGAAGACATTCCCGCCCTCCTGGGTGGTCATCTGGCGCTTCTGCATCGCACTCACGCCGTCCTCGGGATAGAACACGGTGATAGATGTGCCCGGAACGTCTTTGAAGCCTTCGAGAGCAGCCTTTCCGGTATCACCGGAAGTCGCTACGAGAATAGCTATCTGCTTGCCGTCAATAACTTTCTTCGCGGAAACGCTCATAAGATAAGGAAGTATCTGGAGCGCCATGTCCTTGAACGCACAGGTGGGACCATGCCAGAGTTCAAGTATATATGTGCCGCTGTAAAGGTGCGAGATCTCGGAGATGCTGTCACTGTCGAAGTTCTTGTCGGAATACGCTCCGTTGGTGCAGTATCTTATCTCATCATCGGAAAAATCGGTAAGATAGCGGCTGAAAATATCGAATGCTCTTTCGGGGTATGACTTCTCGCAAAGGGACATGATATCGTCTTTTGTGAGCCGGGGAATGCTTTCCGGAACGAAAAGTCCGCCCTCAGCCGAAAGACCCTGCGCGATAGCCGCAGCGCTTGTAACGCTTATCTTGTTGTCACGGGTGCTTCTGTAGTTCATAATATGTGACCTCCTGATGCCATAAAACGGCTTTTGCTATAATGTAAATGAATCGAATGCGTTTTCGTAATACTTTATGCCGAGCACACGCGGTACTTCCTCCGTCGTCACGGAAACTTCCGCGACATCGAACCGCACATCTCCGCCAACGGGATTTTCTTCGATATATCTGTCCGCAGCCCGGATAAGGCACTTTCGCTTTCGCGCGTCAACGGCGTCTATACCGTCTGCAAGACTACCGAACTTGCGGGTCTTGACTTCCACGAACGCCGTTATGCCGCCCTTTTCGGCGACTATATCTATCTCACCGCCGCGTATGCGGTAATTACGGGTCTTTATGCTCCAGCCCCGCTCTTCCAGGTATTCGCTGACATACTGCTCGCCGGCTTTTCCGCGGTCGCTGCGCACACTCATACCGTATGCCTCTTGAAGAAACTGCGCCTGTGTTCGGGGCACAGTCCGTACTGTGCGATCATCTCGTAGTGCAGCTTTGTTCCGTAGCCCTTGTGCTTTGCGAACATATACTGCGGATATTTCTTATCGAGCTCCTGCATATATCTGTCACGCGCGACTTTTGCAAGTACTGAAGCTGCAGCTATACTGGCGGAAAGGCTGTCGCCCTTGACCACAGTCTTCACGGGTATCCCGAGGTCGGGAGCCTTGTTCCCGTCAACAAGGACAAGCGCAGGAACCTTCCCGAGTCCGTCGAACGCTCTCTTCATTGCAAGAAGAGCCGCGTTGAGAATGTTGATCTCATCTATTTCGGCCGCGGTAGCCGTCGCGATGCAGTACGCGTCAGCCTTTGCGGTTATTTCGTCATATAACAGCTCCCTCTTCTTTTCCGAGAGCTTCTTGCTGTCATCGAGACCGTCTATCACGAGCCCTTCCGGCAGGATCACCGCCGCTGCGTAAACATCTCCCGCAAGCGGACCCCTGCCCGCTTCATCTATGCCGCAAACGATACCGCTCTGAGCGCGCTCGGCGCTGTCAAACGCGAACCGCTCACTCAGCAGCAGGTCTTTCGAGTGAGATACGTCCAATTTTTCCGCTCCTGTATTCATCAAGAAGCGCCGCGGCTGCCCGCTCGGTGTCGGGAACTCCGCCCGAGAGCATCATGCCGCGCTTCTTTGCGATAAGTTCAACTATATTTCCGTCAAGGCTGTCAAGCTTGTAGCGTTCCATGAGCCGTTCGGGATAGTCCTTTGCGAGGATCCGTCCGAGCTCGTAAGCAAGCTCTTCGGCATCCATTACGTCGTCCTTGATGGCACCGGTAAACGCAAGTCTGAGTGCAGCCTGCTTGTCATCGAACTTCGGCCAGAGAATGCCGGGCATATCCAGCAGCTCCACCTCTTTATCTATGGTCACCCACTGTTTACCGCGGGTGACTCCGGGTCTGTCCTCCACCTTCGTTTTGCGCGAACCCGCCATTCTGTTGATGAAGGAGGATTTGCCCACATTCGGGATCCCGACCACCATAACTCTCAGAGCCTTGCCGATCATTCCCTTTGCGAGTCTTCGTTCGAGAAGCTCCGAAAGCTCGTTCTTGAGCACCGGAAGAAAGCGGTTTATGCCTTTTCCGCTCCTGCAGTCACACACGACTGCACGAATACCGTTTTTTTCGTAATATTTCCGCCACTGCTCCGTGATGCGCTCGTCCGCGTAGTCGCACTTGTTCAGCAGCATCACCCGGGGCTTGCCGGAAACTATCTCATTTATCATAGGGTTCCTGCTCGATTCGGGAATACGGCAGTCAACGATCTCCGTTACCGCGTCAACGAGCTTCAGATCGGCTTCTATCATTCGCCGGGTCTTGGTCATATGACCCGGGAACCACTGAATATCACCTTCGTATGCCATATCTGTGTCTTTCTCAGCCGTAGATGCCGCCGAACTTATCGAAGGGCCATAACCGCAGATAAGCGCGTCCTATGACCTCGCGGATATCAACGTATCCGACCATGGCGCTGCGGCTGTCGGTGGAGTTGTTCCTGTTGTCGCCCATAACGAACAGATGGCCCTCCGGGACAGTGAAATCGCCGCCGAGGTACTCTTCCCTGTTCGTATAGGAATTTATCATGTGACCGTCCTCGTAAAGGACACCGTCTTTCATCTCTATCGGGAGCACTTCACCGTTGCGGTAAACGCGTCCGTTTTCATAGTCTATATTTATTGTATCGCCGGGAAGTCCGATAACGCGCTTGCATATAGCCTTTCCGAGAGTTCCGAGGTCATTCGGGATCCCGTTTGCCCACACGATAACTACATCGTTGTAAGCCGGCTTATACATGAAATCCGATATCATCAGGCGCTGCTGGTCCTCAAGCGTCGGCACCATGGACGAGCCGTCAACGGTGGACATTCTTGTTACAACAGCAAATATCGCCACTACTGCAAGAAGCGCGTGGAGAAGCGTATCGAACCAGCCGTAGAACTCAACGGAAAGCACAGATGCACTTTCGCCGTCTTCTGCAGCAGCGTTATCTTCCTCCGACAGCTCTGCGGTCAGGACTTCCGGCACATGAGCACCGTCTGTCTCCGCGGCCGCATCAGCCTGCTCCGTGTCCCCGCCCCCGATTACAGTATCAAGCTCTTTTTCTTCCATACGATCACTCATTCATTCATAAATAGATCAAAAACAGCGAATCAAGGCAATAACGGTCTCCCGTTATTACCTTCTCGACTGCTCCTTGGGTAAAGATCAATACTTTGCCTTTACCTTTGCTGCCTTACCAACTCTGTCTCTCAGGTAGTAAAGCTTTGCTCTGCGGACAACACCGGTTCTTACGACTTCGATCTTGTCAACGGACGGAGAATGTACAGGGAACACTCTCTCGATACCGCAGCCGTGAGCTACACGTCTTACGGTGAAAGTCTCGTTGATCCCGCCGTGCTTCTTTGCAATAACGGTACCCTCGAAGATCTGGATACGGGACTTGTCGCCTTCGGTGATCTTTACGTGAACCTTTACGGTATCACCTACGCCGAATGCGGGGATCTCGCTCTTCATGCTGTCCTGTGCGATTGTTTTCAGTGCATCCATAATTTTCCTCCAGATGCGGCATTCGTGCGTCTAACAAATAAGTGCGGTCATACGACCCGCGCACCGGACTGCCCTTTGGCTGTCCCGACGCAGAGGAATACCCGTTTCAATGTCGGCTTCTGCCGTGCATTGACCCTCACGGCGCATGGTAAAAAACACCGCCGCGGTTACAAATGCTTTTATATTATATCACTTTTTTTTTTGAATTGCAATAGTTTTTTGCAATTTTCACAAATTTCAGCGAAAATTTTCTCCATCGGCGCATTTTATTTCGGTCCTTGTTATATGGAGCGAATAGATCTCGGTCCCTGAGATCTTCTCAAACGCGTCGAAAAGCAGTCCGGCGTTGATGTTGAACTCCTGACCGGATGGGAACGTGAACCTGAGATACCCGGGTCTGCGCTCAAGCACATTAATGTGCTGCTTCAGGTCAAGTTCCGCAATACCGCGCTTCGTCTTTTTCTCGGCGGGGATATGTTCCGCCGAAAGAAACGCGTCAAATGCAGCATCGTCGCAGTCAAATTCCGCTTCATATTCCGACAGCGCGATCTCGGTAGGCTTCCTCACCTGCTCACCGGCGCTTATCACCCGTATGTCCCGCGGAAGCGCGTCATTGAACCGCTTCACCAGCTCGTCCGTACTTATATCCTCGGTGAGCTTCGTGTCAAGGCTCTCGCAGAGTCCCGCCGTACCGAGCGCGAGCGGCAGGGCGAAGGTGATGTAAACGTGAGGATTGAACCCTTCCGTCTCCCATACCGGCAGTTTTGCGCGCTTTATCGCCCGCTGGAACAGCCTGTACAGGTCGAGGTGCGATATGTACACCGCTCTGCCCGTCTTTGAAAAAAATACCCTTATGTTCTTATTCTCCATGGTTTTCTTTATCTTCCTTGTCCGATTTCCTGTTATTGCCGAATCTTCCGGTCAATAACGCATATATAACGCACCCTATAAACGGATCGGTAAGCCCTACGAGTGCCCACCAGCCCCCGCCTATAAGCAGTATCCCCACCGCTATGAGCAGTCCTCCGAGGGGCGGCACCATAGATACGAACCTGCCCTCAGGGTTGAGCTTCGGGATATTGTTGTAAAGCAATATATACCAGTTCATGCCGTACATATAAAGCCCTAAGCCGAAGATCAGAGTGAGTCCGAATATCGTGTCCAGTATTTCCGAATGGAACAGCCAGTCAAAAAAATCACTCATTGCAGTTCCTTTCTATATCAGCTTGTCAGTTCCGCTTCCCTTTTAAAGGGAAGCAGGAGGGGAGTTTGAGGGGATGGCGACGCCCTTTCCCCGTCCGGCTGTCGTCAGCTCTGCTGACGAAGACGGTCTCAGAAGCACGCCTTTCCGGTGCAGACGCTCACTCCGCAGCCGCTGCACTTTTCACGGCAGTTCGGAGTTGTTTTTGCCTCGTGAGCCAGCTTGTTCTCCCGGATAAAGAAGTTCTTGCTCACGAGCAGATCCATGTGATCCCACGGGAGTATCTCGTCATACTCACGGCGGCGGTTGACATAAAACGACGGATCTATCCCGCATTCCCTGAACGCTTCGATCCACTTGTCGTACTGATAGTATTCCGTCCAGCCGTCGAGCTTGCAGCCCTTCCTCCATGCCGCGTAAATCACGGCGGAAAGGCGCCTGTCGCCTCTTGCAAGAGCAGCTTCAAGGTGAGTAACGTCGAAGTGCGAACGGCTTACCTGAACTTTCTTTGTATTGACGACTTCCATGAGATGCTTCTGACGTTCCTTTATCACGTCCTCTGTGGGCTGCGGCTCGAACTGGAACGGGGTGAAGGGCTTCGGAATGAACGTCGAGAGCGATACCGAGATCTTAATTCCCTTTCCTTTCGGGCGCGAGGGCAGCGAGTAGTAAAGGTCAATTATACGCTGACAAAGCTCCGCAATACCCTCGATATCCTCCATTGTCTCCGTTGGCAGACCGAGCATGAAGTAAAGCTTCACCGCCGTATATCCGCCCTCAAAAGCTATGCGGCAGCCGTTCATGATGTTCTCTTCGGTGATGTTCTTGTTGATGACATCACGCAGGCGCTGTGTCCCGGCTTCCGGCGCGAAGGTAAGTCCGCTCTTGCGCACACTCTTTATCCGGCCGAGAAGCTCCTCACTGAAACGGTCGATGCGCATGGACGGGAGCGACAGGTTCACGCGGGCATCGTCGCTGTAATCCGCGAGCCTTGCAAGCATATGCTCTATCTCGCTGTGATCGCTGGTACTGAGCGATGTGAGCGATACTTCGTCATACCCGGTCGTCTCGCATACCGAAACAGTCTCTTTATATATAGTATCCACGGATTTTTCGCGGAACGGGCGGTAGAAATAACCCGCCTGACAGAACCTGCACCCGCGTATGCAGCCCCGGAGCACCTCCACGACAGCGCGGTCGTGAACTATCTCCGAGAAAGGCACCACAAATGTCTCAGGGTAATAGACCTTATCAAAGTCGGATATGATGCGCTTTCTCACCTTTTCCGGAGCACCTTCGAGCGGCGTTATGCTCTTTATCGTGCAGTCCTCGTTATACTGCACATCATAAAGCGACGGGACATAGATCCCCTCTATCTGCGCGGCGCGGACAAGAAACTCGTGTTTTGTGCAGTTCTCTGCCTTGCACAGTTCCAGAAGCCGCATCAGTTCGATGTTGACTTCTTCCCCCTCACCGAGGATACAAAGATCGACAAAATCCGCGATGGGTTCGGCGTTGCAGCAGCAGGGACCTCCCGCACAGACTATCGGGGTAAGCGCCTCCCTGTCTTTTGCATATACCGGCAGCCCTGCAAGATCGAGCATGGCGAGAATGTTTGAGAACGAAAGCTCGTATTGGAGCGTGAACCCGATGATATCGCAGTCCTTTATCGGCTCAAGACTTTCAAGCCCGTAGAGCAGTATTCCGTTCTTCCTCATCTGTTCTTCCATATCCGGAAGCGGCATGAAAACGCGCTCGCACCAGTACTCCGGGACTTCGTTTATCAGCGAGTAGAGTATCTTCATGCCGAGATGTGACATACCTATATCGTAGGTGTCCGGGAAACAGAACGCAAACCGCATTTTAACATTTTCCGGATCCTTTTCGATAGAATTCAGCTCACCGCCTATGTAGCGCGACGGCTTCTGCACTTTCAGCAGGATCCTGTCAAGTTTTTCTTTGTACATTATCCGAACTCTCCAAAAATCAGTATAATATATTATTATACTATATTTTTTCGAGAATTTCAACCGATAAAACGTAAATAAGAAAAATAACAGCCGAAAAATTCAGTGCCCCCGAGAATACGAGCATAACAACAGCAGGCAGGACAAACGCCAGCGTTGCTTTTTCAGCAAGCGAAGAAATATGAACAGCTCTTTCCGGCTCAACTGCGGCAGTTATCGCCTTATCCAGCATCAGCTTTCCGTCAAGCGTACCCACCGGAAGCAGATTGAATGCGGCGATAAGCAGATTCACCACCCCGAAAAGCCGCACTTCCCTTACTTCCCACGGTATAGCTCCGCACAACAGGAAAAGCGCAATGTTCACAGCCACTCCCGCTCCTGTACAGAGAAAACTTGTGCTCCCGCCGGAAATATGTATGCCGCCTCCGCGGAAAGTGATGCTTTCGGGCGGTCTGTGTTCCGAATACATCACCACGAGATGACCGAGTTCGTGCAGCATACACGCGCACAGGCACATCACCGATACTCCGTCTTTGTCTGTGCAGATAAGAAACCCGAGGACAGCAAAAAACGAAAAATCTGCCCCGACCTTCACCCGAACAGATCTGCTATCCCTGTGCATATTTCCGTTATCCTGCTGTCACCGAACGTCATACCTGCCCATACTCCCACAGCAAGCAGCGCAGAGAGAACGAACTGCACAAAAAGCACATCTCCGAAACTTCCGCGGGCTCTGTGTTTTCTGCGGTTATCCGAAATGTACATATTTTCCGGAGAAATGTACATTCTATCTCTGTTTTCTTCTTTACCAGCTTGTCCGCCTATATTTTCCGTTTCTTTAAGTTCAGGCAGCTTTCGCTCAACTGCGGCTTCTCCGGCCATTACTTTTACTGTCATACTTCCTCCTACAGCATCTCAAGAAATCTGTGTGCGATCGTCCCCGGAACTCCGAGTATTACCGACAATGCCGCATTATACGGCGTAATCCCGTTCAGATCACCCACAAGCACAAGTTCCTCCGCAACAAGACTCAGCGCTCCTGCCGCAGCATTGAAAAACGCGTATAGTTTCGGTTTATCGGTTCTTTTATAAAGTGCAGCCATAACCGTCCCGCATACGCACACAGCTATTATTTCCGGCATATCAGATCTTCCCCCTTTATCCCGAGTTCTTTTGCACGCACGATAAGTGCGGACTGACGTATCGAGAGCGCTCTGTGTTCATAGATGAGTGCTTCTATGTCCGTTTCTTCATAAGCAAGATCAAAAAGCTGCTCGTTCTTGTACAGCATAGCATCTATCCTTTTCATCTCCGCCAGTATCCTCTCCCTCTCCGTCATATCCACACCGCCTTTTCTCTAAAGGATATGCTTCACTCACCCGGTTTAGTACAAGCCGGGGTGCGGGGCTCTGCCCTGCACCCTCAGCGCGTCTGCGGACGCGCGTGTGGGGCTCTGCCCCACGCCCCGGCAGGGCTCTGCCCTGCACTCTCAGCGCGTCTGCGGACGCGCGTGTGGGGCTCTGCCCCACGCCCCGCGGGGGAGAGAGAAAACCTTTTTTTGTAAAAA
>JAGBMA010000218.1 GCA_017635095.1 Ruminiclostridium sp.
GAACGCAATGAATATAAGCGTTATCTCATAACTGTTGCCGACTGCCGCAAGTGCCTCCTCGCCGATAAGCTTTCCCGCAACGAAACTGTCAGCAATGTTATAGAGCTGCTGAAAGATTAAGCACATTCAAGGACACAGCATGGGGATCGTTTGAGCAGCTTGAATCCAACGGCATCAACTGCCTTACTATCACGGGCACTATCGTTCCTGATGAGACTGTCGAGCATATTTAATGTCTGCTCATCAGCCAGCAAATTGCTTCATAGCGCAGCTTGAAGCAATTTATTGGCTGCAAAAGTGCAAGGAAAATTTATATATTTTAGAATTTTCATTGCACTTTTGTTCGTCCGAAGGACGAAATGAGCATGACATCAAGGAATGTGTCCGTTGTTTAAATGCACCGCAGGCGCATTTAAACAACATCTGAAAATCTGTTTTGCAGATTTTCAGCCAATAACTGCAAAAAGGCAGTTATTGAGGACACATTATTTACATCGACATCGAAAATCTCGGAAAGATATTCAAGGTCGAGGACAAGGCTGCTGAAGTCATAGCGCAGATCAAAGCAGATATCGCGGCAACCGGAGAAAAGGTGAAAGGCATCGCTGATGATGACAAGCTTTCGGTATTCGTTCTGGACTCGTTTAACGGAAACGAGATATACACAACATCGAGCGGTCTGCAAAGCAATCTTATCGAGCTTGCAGGCGGAAAAAACGCTACGAAAGGTATGGCGGATTCCCGTTGGTTCAATACAAGTGTGGAGACACTTCTCGCTACAAATCCCGATGTTATCATAATCAACGACTACGGCAAGCAGACTGTGGAGGAAAAGCGTGCGTTCGCGTTTGACAACCCTGCACTTGCCGATGTTCCTGCGGTAAAGAACGACAGAGTTCTTGTTATCCCGCTCGTTGAAGTAATGCAGGATGTCAGAGCGGCAACAGCCTGCGAAAAGATTGCGAAGTTCCTCTATCCCGAATGCTTTGAATAATGAAAACCGGAACACACATACTGACAAACACGCTGCTGGTTTCAGTGCTCGCGACAGCAGTGGCGGTTTCTGTGATCTTCACGATCAGTATAGGCTCGACCGAGATCCCCATATCCGACGTTTACGGCATCATCAAGGATCATATTTTCGGCGGTGACGCGGAACTTGAAGCCGGTATATGGGCAAAGCCGCAGTTTCAGATAATATGGAATATCCGTATGCCGAGAGTGCTTTTCGGAGCGCTCTGCGGCACGGGACTTGCAATATGCGGCGCGGCTATGCAGGCTCTTGTGCTCAACCCTATTGCAGACCCGTATGTGCTCGGCGTTTCGTCGGGCGCGTCCGCGGGCGCAGCATGGGCTCTGCTTATGCCCTTGCCGTTCTTCGAGGGTCAGTATCAGACCACAATAGCCGCATTTGTCGGTGCGCTTTTCTCCGCGTTCGTTGTGAATTTCATGGCAAAACGAGCTGGCGGCGGAAAGCTCCAGCCGGTAACTTTGCTGCTGTCGGGTACTGCCGTGAATGCAGTAATGAGTGCGATAACGAGTTATCTGATATTCCGCGCAAAAAGCCCCGAAAGCATAGCCGCAGTATATAACTGGCAGATGGGAAGTCTTGCGGCGGCACAGTGGAAAACGCTGCTGCTGCCCACCGTGGGAGTAACGCTCGGTATTGTGATCTTTACAGCTATGGGAAATCGCTTCAATATGATAATGATGGGCGATGACGACGCGGCGGCAATGGGACTTCATGTTCGTCCTTTCAGAGCGGTCATGTTCGGATTCTGTTCAATAGTCGTGGCTTCACTGGTCTCGGTAACGGGTATAATCGGGTTTGTGGGACTTGTCATTCCTCACATTGTGCGCCTTATTGCGAGGACGAGCAACAACAGGGTCATAATGCCCCTCTCGGCACTTCTCGGCAGCATTTATCTGATGTGGGCGGACGCTCTTGCACGAAGCGCTTTCGGCGCGGCGGAACTCCCGCTCGGAATAATCACTGCATTTGTCGGAGCGCCGTTCTTTATGTTCCTTATGATAAAAAACGGATACGGAGGGAGCCGCAAATGACGATAACATTTGAAAATATCCATGTTCGTCTCGGCGGTAAGGAGATACTCAAGGGTGTGAACCTTTCCACGATAAACGGAAAGATCACCGGTATAATCGGACCGAACGGCTGCGGAAAATCAACGCTCATAAAAACGATATTCGGTATCTGCAAGCGAACGCAGGGCGAAATATACACCGACGGGACGAATATCCGTGAGTATTCGCCAAGACAGCTTGCGTCCATGATCGGATATGTCGGTCAGGACAGCGCGGCGACCTTTGACTTTTCTGTTGAGGACATAATAGCTATGGGACTGTACGCGCGTCACGACGGAAAGGTCTCGCAGAAGGAAGCGGTACAAGCGGCGATGCGGGAGCTTGATATAAAAGAGCTTGCGGGAAGGAGCATATTGTCTCTCTCGGGCGGTGAGCGCAAAATGGTATATATTGCTCGTGCAGTCGTACAGGGGGCAGAAACGCTGATACTTGACGAGCCGACAAATCACCTCGACATAAAACATCAGCTGTTCCTGCTCGATCATCTGAAAAACAGCGGCCGTACAGTCCTTATAGTACTGCACGACCTTCGGCTCGCGTCACATTACTGTGACCACATTTATCTTATGAACAACGGAGAAAATCATGCGGACGGTGAACCTTCCGAGGCTCTTTCCGAGGAGAATGTCAGAAATATCTTCGGAATAAGCGGGTATGCGTTCACGGACGCGAACGGTTCGCGTGACTTCTCAATGTTCGGAGATAGTATGGGACAAAATTAAAACTGATACTTGCAAAAGAAATCTAAGAAAAAATGAATTAAAAGGAGGATAATAACTATGAAAACAGCAGTAATTTACTGGAGCGGCACAGGCAATACCGAAGCTATGGCGAAGGCTGTCGCGGAAGGCGCAGGAACAGAGGCGATAAGCGTTTCCGATTTTTCCGGAAGCATATCCGATTACGGCGCACTCGCGTTCGGCTGCCCCGCAATGGGCGACGAACAGCTTGAAGAAGCTGAATTTGAGCCGTTTTTCACAGGCATTGAAAAAGAGCTTTCCGGCAAGAGAGTCGTACTGTTCGGTTCTTATGACTGGGGTACGGGCGACTGGATGCATACATGGGAAGAACGCGTGAAAGGTGACGGCGCGGAGCTTGTCGGCGGCGAAGGCTATATCACAAATCTCGACGCGAACGATACCGAGCTCGGAGAGCTTCGTGAGCTTGGAAAAAAGCTTGCGGAATAATTTATAAATGCCCTGCATCATTAAAAATGTAGGGCATCGTTATCGAAAATATGAATTTCAGAAGAATTATCACGGCATTGTTCCTGTGCTGCATTCTCGGATCAATGCTCTGTATCAATGCTTTCGCAGATGATGAGGATTTCATACCGAGAACAACGGCTCCTGATCCCGACGACAGCATTTACAGCGCCAACTTTTTCGCAATCTACGTCACCCAAATGCCGAACTGCACGACATACGCATACGGACGGGCGTGGGAGATGTTGGGACACGAGCCTGAGCTTTGTCACGGCTCATCGGTGCATTGGTTCCCGAACGACGGCGTTAGCAGCAATCCGAATGACAGCTACGAACGCGGTAACGAGCCACTGCTCGGAGCGATAGCCTGCTGGGATCTCGGTTCCTACGGTCATGTCGCGGTCGTTGAAAGCATAGACGGCGATAC
>JAGBMA010000219.1 GCA_017635095.1 Ruminiclostridium sp.
AAAGTTTTTTTGGAAAGAGAGAGGGGTCGAGGGGAGAGAGAAAAGCCTTTTTTTTCAAAAAAAGGTTTTCTCTCTCCCCCGCGGGGCGTGGGGCAGAGCCCCACACGCGCGTCCGCAGACGCGCCGAGGGTGCAGGGCAGAGCCCTGCCGGGGCGTGGGGCAGAGCCCCACACGCGCGTGAGCGCCGGACTAACGGGGCTCACGCGCGTTCGCAGACGCGCTGCGGGAGAAGACACAGCCGCAGTAGTTCTGACGGTAAAGACCGTACTGACGGGAAAGCTGAATGGAGCGCTTGTAGCCTTCACGCTTCTTGAAATCCGAAAAAAGGTAGGGAATGCCGACACGTTCGGCTTCCTCGCCGCCTATCTCGTTGAGTTTCCGGGCATTTTTCAGCGGACTTATTGACAAGGTCGTGGTAAAATAGTCAAATCCGCCTGCTTTCGCCGCGTCCGCAGCTTCCGCAAGCCGCAGCCTGTAGCAGTGGAAACAGCGCTCGCCGCCCTCCGGAGCGTCCTCAAAACCCCGGGCTGCCTCATAGAAACGCTCGGGATCATAAGCTCCTTCGCTGAATGAAACGGGGTAGCGGTGGGGCTGCTCATCAAGAAGCCGTTTCAGCTCGTTCACACGCTTGTCGTATTCCGCCTTTTCCGAGATGTTAGGATTGTAAAAATGCGCTGTTATGCGGAAATGTTCCGTAAGATATTCGAGAACGTAGCTGCTGCAGGGTGCACAGCAGCAGTGCAGCAGGAGTGTGGGAACGGCGCCCTCCGCGTCAAGCTGACTGAGCTTGCGGTCAAGCTCACGCTGGTAGTTCATATTCGCGCCGCTCATTTTGCAGCCCCGAGTTTCTGCGCGATAAGTTCACCGGTCTCGTCGGCGCTGCCGGAGAGGACCTTGTCCTTGCCGAGTATCATGAGCTGATCTTCGCCGGCTTTGATGAAAAACGCGGTCTTTCCTTCGTACATCTCGGTAATGCTTTCCCAGCCTATTATACGCACGGGTCTGTTGTCGTGGACTATCGTTATGCTGCTGTCTCCGACGGAACATACAAGTCCTGTATGTTTTCCGTAAGCCTCCATGAGCTTCGCGGCAGTTGAGCGAACGAGCATCGTGATGAATATTATAACTCCGGCACCCATTACAACTGCACAGATGGTGACTATGAGCATCATGGCGTTCTGAGTCATCACATACCCGATTATTCCTATGAATATCATCGCGGTTATAAGGGCTGCACAGAATATTGACGGAAGCGCCTTTCTGAGCGTTGTTCCGGTTAATGCATTCTTTACATATTCGCGGGCGCTTGCCTCGCTGCATCTCATATCAAAATCTGTCATACTATCCTCCCTACGATCTCAAACACGGGGCCTTTCTGCCACAGAAACGTGGAAAGCGCTATCTGTATGCATTCCCCCTGACCTATCACGAAATCCGCCGGCCTCATCTTAGGCAGTCCGTAATTGGCGCAAAGGTTCATGATAACGCCGCCGTGAGTTATCATTGCCGCACGGGTGACCTGCTCGTGCATCATGTCCTTGAAAACCTCCTCAAGACCGTCGAGACAGCGGAGAGTGAATTCCTCCATAGTCTCACCGCCCGGAGCTTTTGCATCAAATCCGCCCTTTATCCACTCAAGATATTCCGGCAGATCTTCAAGCTCGTCCTGGGTCTTTCCCTCAAACTCGCCGAAGTCACATTCCGCAATGTTGTCGATCTGCTTTACATAACGGTCGGGGTAGATTATATCGGCTGTTTCGAGACAGCGTTTCAGCGGGCTCGAATAGACTTTCTGAACATCGGGGTAAAGGTGGTCGTGTGCATATCGCGAGATCGCGTAAAATCCCTCATCACACAGCGGCAGATCGGTAAGTCCGATGTATTTTCCGTCCAGGTTACCCTGCGTTATCCCGTGCCTTATCAGATAGAGTGTATAATTTTTCATGCTTATTTCCTTTGTAAATAATATTAGTTAGATTAACATTATAACTGATATGCTAAATATACTTAAAACAATGAACAAAAAAAGATTTTTTTGTCGAAAATGCCACTTTACAATCAGTTGAATTCATATTATAATATATGTACGTAATGCTCTGCATTTTAAGGTGCGGCGCATATTTTGTACAATCAGATGCCGGAAAGGTTATGAAGTAATGAATGCAGATTTTCCGAGAATACTCGCTTTACTCAGAAAAGAGCGACATATAAGCCAGAAAGCCGCAGCCGCCGATCTCGGCGTTGCCCAGGCTCTTCTTTCGCACTATGAAAAAGGGAAGCGTGAACCCGGCCTCGATTTCCTCGTGCGTGTTGCCGACTACTATAACGTATCTACGGACTATCTCCTCGGTCGTTCTGCTGTGACCTCCGGCGGTATCATTACGGAACAGGATATCCCCGATACCGATGTCCCGACAAAGGCGAAGGTCGGTGCAAATATCACCATAACTCTTTCTAAAAAACTCGCTATGAACAGCATCGACATAATCTACGGCATTCTCGGCCGTATAGGCGATTCGAGGATCACCGGCGCTGTCACATCTGTGATCAACCTCACGATCTACAAGGTGTTCAGGCTCATTTTCCGCGCCAATAAGTCCAATACACAGACTATGTTCGAAATACCGGACATTCGTTCCTGCCATATCGCCGATGCGGGTATCCATATTTCGGAGGCCGAGCTTGCGTCTATAGTCAGGGATTCCGACGGCGGCGGCTCGGAAATATCCACAGTTGTGATAGAGAGCGAGTATCCGAAACAGTCTCCCGCGCTCCTCAGCCTTATCAAGAGCAGCGAAGCGCAGCTTAAAAAACTTATGTGATCGTACCGGGAATATCCGGTAATGTGGCGTATCAGCGCAGTTTCCTGCGCTGATACGCTTATTTTATTTCATGCTGTCATAAACCATGGTGTAAAAGTCGTCCCACATTTTAACAACGTGTTCCTTTGAATAGAACTTGTTGCCGCGCTTCGACGCTTCAACGCCTGCATTGTAGTGATCCGGGTCGTCGCGGAGCTTCACGAGCTCATTGATAAATCCGTCAACGGAAGTCTCGCGGTAGTAGAAGTCGAAAAGAATGTCGTTGTATATCTCAAGGTCGCGGAGCAGTATCGGAACGTTTGCACACATAGCTTCAAGTATCGTCATGGGGAAGAGCTCCTCAAAGGACGGCAGGAACATAACATCGCCTATGTTGTAGATCTCGTTCATGTCGTCACGGGGGATCATTCCGAGAAGCTTCAGATTTGCGGGCGGATCTTCCTTTACTTTCTGTATCTCCTTATAGCCGTCGGTTATTGCGCCGAAGGAGAAATCTCCCGCCCATGCGAACACCATGTCCGGACGCCTTTTTGCAATTTCAAGGAAGTCGAAAAATCCCTTGCGCACCTGAAGCTGACCCGCGCAGACTGCAACGAAAGCGTCCCGGGGGATACCGTACTTGTCGCGTAGCTCCATTTTCTTGTCATAGGGCAGGGGGTGGAACTTGTCGCTCGAAACATAGTTGGGTATGTATGTCACACGCTCACGGGGAATGCCGTAGTGTTCGAGCCTGCCGATGAAGTAGGGGTTCACGGTCACGAGGTAATCCATGCTGTCATAGAATCGTATCATGTACCAGTAGAACAGTTTCTTCGCTATCTTCGGCAGGTTAAGGCTCGTTTCCACCGTCTCGGGCAGCATATGAACATATCCCACCGATCTTCCTCTTGCGCAGGCGATCGGCCTCAGCAGGAAGTATGTCGGATTTATCGTGTGGTAGTGGGTTATGTCAGCCATGATGTGGGCATTTTCCGTGACCTCGTACTTATCGCCGAGATCTTCCTTTATGAGCCGCACCTGTTCGAGGTACGCAGAGCCAACGCCCTGTCCGGGAACGGAAGTAGCCTGGGATTTCATGTTGACGGTGATTTTGTCTGACTTCTTTGTTCTGCGGGAATAGATGAAGTATGCTCCCGCACACGCTGCGGCAAGTATGGCCGCTGCTGCAAGTATCTTCTTGTTCATAGCCGCTCCTTTACTGCACGATCATGGATCGGTAATAAGCGGAGCGCATAGGTGCAAACGCGCCCGTGCGCTCCTGTTCGTATTTAACCTTCGTAGTCCATTCCGAGCCTGAGAGCCTTCATGTTGGACTCAAGCTTGTCTGCCTTTTTGGGCGGAATGCACTTCTTCATTGCTTTCTCGATGACAGCTTCATCGGTAAGACCGATCTCTTTGAGAAGCTTTCCTGCGAGAATGATATTTGCCATTCCCTTTAAGCCGTTCTCGTTTGCAAGACCGGTAGCGGGAACGTAGAAGCACTTGATATCGGTGCGGTCGGAAGTACCCTCAACGAGAGTGCTGTCGATAAACGCCATACCGTCCGGCTTCACAGCGCCGATGAACTTGTCGAAGGACGGTGTGTTCATGACGAGGAGCTGTGTGGGGTTAAGGATAAGGGGCGAGCCTATGGGAAGATCGCTTACCGTTACCGAGCAGTTGCAGGTACCGCCGCGCATCTCGGGTCCGTAGGACGGGAGCCACGAAACTTCCTTGCCTGCGTAAAGACCCACATAAGCTAAGAGCTTGCCTGCGAAGAGGATACCCTGTCCGCCGAAGCCTGCAAGTAAAAATTCGTTAGTCATCTTACGCACCCTCCTTGTTTCTTACGGGCGCATCTTTGTACACGCCAAGCGGATAGTACGGGATCATGTCGTTCTTCAGTCTCTCGATAGCCTGTACCGGAGTAAGTCCCCAGTTTGTCGGGCAGGTGGAGAGAACTTCGATGATCGAAAATCCCTGCTTCTTCTGCTGGTACTCAAAGCCCTTCTTTATTGCAGCCTTAGCCTTGCGGATATTCGCGGGGTCGATGACGGTAACGCGCTCTGCGAGAGCAACGCCGTCGAGCTGGGACAGCATCTCGCACATCTTTACGGGGAAGCCCTCGATATCGGTGTTTCTGCCGTAGGGAGTGGTCTGTGTGATCTGACCCGGGAGAGTCGTCGGAGCCATCTGACCGCCGGTCATGCCGTAGGTGGTGTTGTTGATGAAGATAACGGTGATGTTCTCACCGCGGGTAGCTGCGTGGACCGTTTCAGCGGTACCGATAGCTGCGAGGTCGCCGTCGCCCTGGTAAGTGAAAACGAACTTATCGGGGTTTGCGCGCTTAACGCCGGTAGCCACTGCGGGAGCGCGTCCGTGGGAAGCCTCCATCATATCGCAGTTGAAATAGTCATAAGCCATAACGGAGCAGCCTACCGGGCATACTCCTATAGTATCGCCCTCTATGTTCATCTCGTCGATAACTTCCGCAACGAGGCGGTGTACTATGCCGTGGGTGCAGCCCGGGCAGTAGTGCAGATATACGTCGGTGAGGGCGTGAGGTCTCTTGAAATCAGGCATCAGTCATTACCTCCCATTTCCTTTATCTTTGCGAGTATCTCTGCCGGAGCGGGGATAACGCCGCCTGTTCTTCCGAAGAACTCAACAGGCTTAGAGCAGTTTATAGCGAGCTTAACATCATCGACCATCTGTCCCATGGACATCTCGACAACGAGCACCTTCTTTGCATTCTTTACGGCAGCATTGATCTCGTTCACGGGGAACGGATACAGCGTAACGGGTCTGAACGCACCGGCCTTTATACCCTGCTTTCTCGCCTCGTCAACAGCCGACTTTGCAAGTCTCGCGGTGGAGCCGTAAGCAACAACGACGATATCCGCGTCGTCACAGTAATCGGCAACAGCCTTTGTCTCGGTCTTTTCGATCTCCGCATATCTCTGATAACGGTCTCTTATCGTCTGCTCAAGCTCGGGAGCCTGCAGATAAAGGGAGTTGATGATGTTGTGCTTTCTCTTGTTTCCGTGACCGTTTGCAGCCCACGGCTTGTTCGACGCATCGGACATAACGATCTCCGCGTCGTCGAATGCAACAGGCTCCATCATCTGACCGAGAAGTCCGTCTGCGAGTACGACTGCGGGCATTCTGTACTTGTCCGCGAGATCAAAAGCGCGAGTTACGCAGTCTGCCATTTCCTGAACGGTTGAAGGAGCAAGTACGATGATATGATAGTCGCCGTGACCCACGCCCTTGGTGATCTGGTAGTAGTCCGCCTGGGAGGGCTGGATACCGCCGAGTCCCGGACCTCCGCGCATTACGTCGATGATAACGCAGGGAAGATCTGCGCCCGCGATATAGGAGATACCCTCGGATTTAAGGGAGATTCCGGGAGAGGAGGAAGATGTCATGCATCTTATACCCGAGCCGGCACATCCGTAAACCATGTTGATAGCGGCTACTTCGCTCTCGGCCTGCAGGAACACGCCGCCGACCTTGGGCATTCTCTTCGAGAGGTACGCCGCGATCTCGGTCTGAGGAGTTATCGGGTAGCCGAAGAAGCATTTGCAGCCTGCTCTGAGAGCGGCTTCGGCAAGAGCTTCGTTACCTTTCATCAAGCTTTTCTCTGCCATTACTTCTTACCTCCTGTTACTGTGATAGCGCAGTCCGGGCACATCATAGCGCACATTGCGCAGGCGATGCAAGCATCGTCATCGGTGCAGTGAGCCGTGTAGTAGCCCTTCTTGTTCAGCTTTTCCTGTTGGATCTCGACTATCTTCTTCGGACAGGCTGTCACACACAGCCCGCAGCCCTTGCAGCGGTCGAATTCAACTTCCATTTTTGCCATTCAAGACCATCCTTTCTTTATATCCCACAGCCTGAAAGCCGCGCCGTCAGCACGGCCGCAGAGGAACGCAGTCCCTCTGAGATTCTCCGCGGACCCTCGGAAAGAGCCCGGTTTTAAATCAAAATATGGCTGAGCATTTACTTTGTCTGTGCATTTCCCGTCGTGATCTGCATTCCGGCGTGCTTATCACTCCCACAGATTGTGGACATACCGCTTTACTGTGCAGGGTGACGGCGCTTCGGCGGGCATAGCCCCCTCCACCGCGCAGGTCGCCGCTATGGGAAGCCCCGTGAGCTTTGACACCTCTTCTGCGAAACCGAGGGACGAGCGCACAGTGTCGGCTGTCGTCTCCGCGCCGAGGGAAGAATTGTTCACAAGTCCCGTGTGACGCAGCCCGGAGGACTGTTCTATCTCAAGCATCACCTGCGCTGCGTCCGCGGGCTCTTTTGTGAGATAGCGGAACTTGTTTATGACGTAAAGCATCTGCTTGTCCGCGAACCCGCTTATAAGCGGCGCATAGCGTCCGAGCGCCTTTGCGCCCTCATCGTCTCCGCCCACATCTATCACAACATATCCTCCGTCCGCAAGAATGCTTTCAAGAGGAATGTTGAGCGAGGGTATATCGAGGTTCGTGTTGGCATAGACCGGCGCGAAAAGCTCTATCCCCTTGCTTCTGAACATATCACCGAAATCTGCGGTGCGGAAGTAGGGGTTGACGATATCGAGGTCGATGACGGTGCATTTCCCGCCTTTTGCCGCAATACCGAGTGCAGCGTTGACCGAGAAGTTCGTTTTGCCGGAGCCGTAATGCCCGGTAACTACGGTAAGTTTAGAAAGTTCCAATCCACACTCTCCCGTCAGCCTGCAAATGATGAGAACAGAGCCGCTGTCATCTGGCTGAAATCATATTGCATCTCCGGCATTCTGTCGATGTATTCCTGGAACGCGGAGCTGAATGTGCTTCCGATTATCGCAAAGAATATGATCGAGAGAACAATGCCGAGCGCTATCGAAATGAGTTCCACTATGAGCATGGCCTTGCAGTAGTTCTTTCTGCTTTCGGGACCGTCGCCGAAACCCCAGATAAACAGGAATATAAGGCTTATGATACCGAAGAAAGTCGTCACGATAATGGTAAGCACCCATTTCCCGAGTGACATCTCGTCGGAAGCGGTGCTGCTCTGTGCAGGCACATAGTAGTAAGGCTTTGCAGTGTTCTGAGCCGGGTCCGCAGCTGTGGGAGAAACATACCCTGTATTTCTGCCGAAGGAGTCGTCCTGTATATTCTGCGGCGCGGGCTGTTGTATGACGTTGGAAACGTTCTCTCCGCATCTTGTGCAGAAGCGCTCATCGTCCATGAGAAAATTTCCGCATCTTGTGCATCTTTTTGCCATAATATCGCTCCTCTCTTCCGGAACAAATTTTCATACACATTATAATAACACATTTCCGCAAAAAAATCAATGGTTTATAACAAATTTCCGTCATATGGCGTATCATGGTTGAATTTCCGGCGGAAATGTGATACAATATCATTACGACAATGACCGGAGGTACAATATGAAACTTCTTGTAATAGACGGAAACAGCATCATAAACAGGGCGTTCTACGGTATAAGACTTCTCTCAAACAAAAAAGGCGTGTTCACCAATGCCGTCACCGGCTTCCTGAACATCTACCTGAAGCTCATAGCTGCCTATCGCCCCGACGGCGCCGCGGCAGCTTTCGATCTGAAAGCTCCGACGTTCCGTCACAAAGCCTATGACGGGTATAAAGCAGGGCGGAAGAAAATGCCGGACGAGCTCGCGGTGCAGATGCCCTATGTCAAGGATATCTTGCGGGCAATGGGCGTAAAGGTGGTGGAGCGTGAGGGCTATGAGGCCGATGACATTCTCGGTACGCTCTCCCACGCCTGCGACGAGCGCGGATACGAGTGCATCATCGCCACCGGCGACCGTGATTCCTTCCAGCTCATAACCGACAAGGTCTTTGTAAATCTCGCCTCCACGAAGGAGGATATCCTCTATACCCCCGAAAAGATCTTCGAGGTCTATGGGGTCGCACCCGCGGAGATGCTCGAAGTTAAGGCTCTCATGGGCGACAGCAGCGACAATATACCGGGAGTTCCCGGAATAGGTGAAAAAACCGCTCTTTCCCTCATTCAGAAGTACCATACCATAAAAAATATATATTCCGACCTTGATTCGGTCGAAGTGTCAAAGTCCGTCAAGGACAAGCTGGAAAAGGGCAGGGAAAGCGCAGATCTTTCCCGTATGCTCGGTGAGATCGTTAAGAATGCGCCGATAGACACGGAGCCTGCCGGTTATCGCTTTTCCGGCAGGGACGATGTGGCTCTTGCAGCCATTCTTTCGGAGCTTGAGATGTTCTCTATGATAAAGAAGCTCGGTATCGGCAGTGATGCGATGTCTGCTGCCGCAGCGGCTTCCTCGCAGGAAGCGGGCGGGCGAGCCGCAGGCGAGCCCGCAGATGCCGGAGCTCCCGACGCGCCGGCGTCAGGAGCGGAGGCGGCGTCAGCCGAGCTGCCTGCCGATATCCCTCCTTTGAGCAGTGAGGTGCCTGATTACTGGCTCGACGGAGACGGAAAGCTCTTCGTCTGTGTCAACGGGCAGGCGCGCGAGGCTGACGCGTCGGAGCTCGCTTCGCCCGCCCCCAAGCGCACATTTGACCTGAAAGCCATGCTGACAGCGCTGGACTGCGAGATCAACAACGTTGTGTTCGATTCTACGCTCTCGGCCTATCTGCTGAATGTCGCTGCATCCGAATATACCCTCGACCGTCTGTGCGCCGAGTATAAGGTGCCGCTGGAGAACAGCGGAGCGGAGACAGTCTGGCGGCTCAACTGCGCGCTTCACGCGAAACTTGCGGCAGAGGGCATGGAGAAGCTTCTCGAAGAGATAGAGATACCTCTCGCTTACGTCCTTGTATCAATGGAAAAAGAGGGCATAGCTATAGACCGTGAAGCTCTCGTGCAGTTCGGAAAACGGCTCTCCGATGAAGCCGACGATCTTGCACAGCAGATCTTCGTCTGTGCCGGTGAGCCGTTCAATATAGGCTCGCCGAAGCAGCTCGGCAATATCCTTTTTGAGAAGCTCGGACTGCCCCACGGGAAAAAGACAAAGACCGGCTATTCGACCAACGCGGAAGTGCTTGAAGAGCTGCGCGGAAAAGATCCGATCATAGATCTCATTCTTCGCTGGCGTGCAGTCACAAAGCTTGACTCCACTTATGCACAGGGACTGCTGAAAGAGATAGCCGATGACGGACGGATACACACCACTTTCAAGCAGACCGAAACCAGGACGGGCCGTATTTCTTCCGCCGAACCGAACATTCAGAACATACCGGTCCGCACGGAGCTTGGGCGCGAATTCAGGCGCTTCTTTACCGCAAGGGACGGCTATGTGCTGGTCGATGCGGACTATTCACAGATCGAGCTCCGTATCCTTGCGCACCTTTCCGATGATAAAATGATGACAGAAGCGTTCCGGAGCGGCGAGGACATACACACCGTAACCGCCTCCCAGGTCTTTGACCAGCCGGTTGAGTGGGTAACGCCGGAAATGCGCCGAAGTGCCAAAGCCGTCAACTTCGGCATAGTTTACGGCATCGGCGCGTTCTCTCTGTCGAAGGACATCAACGTAAGCGTTGCACAGGCGGACGCGTATATCAAGTCGTACCTTGCCAAGTATAGCGGCGTTGACGCGTATATGAAACGAACCGTCGAGGACGGAAAAAAGAACGGCTATGTCTCCACCATGTGGGGCAGGCGGCGCTATATCCCTGAGCTTTCCGCTTCAAACAAGAACGTACAGGCTCTCGGAAAGAGAATGGCGATGAACACTCCCGTTCAGGGAACGGCGGCGGATATCATCAAACTTGCCATGATAAAGGTCTATAAGCGGCTTGCCGAAGAAAAACTGGACGCAAAGCTGATACTGCAGGTGCATGACGAGCTTATCGCGGAAGCACGGGAGGACTGCGCCGATCGGGTAGCGGAAATAATTTCCGAGGAAATGGAACACGCGGCGGAGCTTCGGGTCCCGCTGACGGTAGATGCAAAGACGGGAAAAACGTGGTATGAGGCACACTGATATGGAGCGGGAGACAATAGATTTTATAGCGAGCTGTGAGGAAGCCTGCTTCCCGCGTCCGTGGACTTCCGACGAAGTGCAGTCCTGTATCTGCGGCGAATACGGTGTCTGTGTCATCGAAAATGGCATCGGATACGCGATAGGCCGCATCTCCTTTGATGAAGCGGAGCTTTACCGCATCGCGGTGCTTCCGGAGAAACGACGCGCCGGAGCAGGAAAAAGGCTGCTCACGGGATTCATTGATGAGTGCGTCCGTCGGGGGGCTGAAAAGATATTTCTCGAAGTGCGCGCCAAAAACGTTCCTGCTGTGTCGCTTTATGAACAGTTCGGATTTACGCGTATTTCGGTGCGCGGAGGCTACTACGGAGACGACGATGCACTTATATACTGTCTGAATGTTTGATGCGCAGTGTCAAAAATGCACTAAAACTGCCAATAGTGCGCAAGAGCGGCGGAAATGCGAAAACAGGCTTGTTTTTCGTACTTTTTTGAAAAAATTTGGTCAAAAACTATGGACAAAACTGTTTTTTTGTGCTAAAATGTATATATTAATACTGTAAGATACCCGGAGGTTCGTCTATGAAGATCGAGAGTCTCATAAAAAGAAACAGCTTCATTATCGGCGGTGTGAGCGCACTTCTGTTCATAGTGCTTATGATATGCTGCATCACATCGGGCAATGTACTCGGTATAATACTCGGCATCGTCGGTGCGCTCTTCAGCGCCGGCTACACCGTTTTTGCCCTTAAACAGTACGCTTCCTCGATATTCGAGCCGATGACGAAGATAAATGACAGCGCCGACAAGATCAGAAAAGGCGATTACAGCATTGATCTCAAGGTGAAGACCGGTACAGACCTGGACAACATCGCTGCTGCGCTCGGACTTACTGCACAGCTCAACGGTTTTCTCTCCGATATGATCTCCGATATTTCCAAGGGTGACTTTACCCGTGATATCTCCGGGCTTCCCGATGATAACGGTCTCACGGTCGGCATAAAAGAGCTCTATTACAATATGGCGAAGGCTTTCAGCGATCTCTCCAGCGGCGCCGAAAAGGTGAATTTCGACGGCGAGCGTGTTTCCACAGCTTCCCAGACTCTTTCCCAGGGCGTTTCCGCTCAGGTAAATACCATCGAGCAGCTCTCATCCACCGTGAACGGCCTCAGAATGGCAGTCATAAAGAATGCCGAAAATGCTCGTGAAGCGCAGAAGAACGCAGAGGAAGCAAGCGTTGCTGTAACAGACGGCACAGCGAAGATGAACGAGCTCCTCAAGGCAATGGACGACATCAGCAATTCTACCAACGAGATAGCAAAACTCAACAAAGTCATCGAGGATATCGCGTTCCAGACCAATATCCTTGCACTTAACGCTTCCGTCGAAGCTGCAAGAGCCGGTGAAGCCGGAAAGGGCTTTGCGGTCGTTGCTTCCGAGGTCAAGAACCTCGCGGTCAAGTCCCAGGAAGCTTCCCATCAGACAAGCACAGTCGTTATGAGCTGTGTTGACAGTGTGAAAGACGGCGTTAAGAAGACTCAGGAGACTGCAAGCTCTTTCAGCTTCATTGCAGAAAAGGCTTCCGAGATAGGCAAGGGTCTTACCGTTATTTCCGAGGAGTGCGAACAGCAGTCCGAGGCTATTACTCAGATCAATATAGGCGTGGATCAGATCAGCGGTGTTATACAGAGCACATCGGCGACTGCCGACGAGTGTGCACAGTCTGCTGCTGCTCTTACCGGACGTTCCGGCGACCTGCGTGAGATCGTCGGCAGGTTCAGATTCGGCGATATCAGAAAACCGCTGAATTCCTCCGGCAGGACAGCTTCCAAGCCGCAGAAGCCTGTAAAGCCTTCTGCTCCCGCACCGGCACCTGCACCTGCTCCTGCTCCTGCTCAGTCAAAAAGATCTTCGTCTTCTTATAAGCCCACCCCTAAGCCTGTCGAAAAGCCGGCACCGGCACCCAAGCCTGCGGCAGCTCCCGGACCGGCTGCAAAGCCCGCGTCAAAACCCGCGTCAAAACCCGCGAATGCAGGATACACTCCCACACCTAAGCCGACTCCGAAACCGGCTGCTGCTCCCAAGCCCGCTTCTTCGTCCTTCAAGCCGAGCGGGTCTGCGGTGATAACCCAGCCCTCCGGAAGCTACGCGAATGCCGAGTTCATAGACGTTCCGGACAACAAGTATTGATATATAGCGAGCCGCAGTCACCAGCTGCGGCTCATGTTTTGGTAAGGAGGAAACGGCGTGAAGCTTAATGAAAGCTTTGAAAAGACGATAACCGGCGAGAGCGTGGAACGCTGGCGCTACCCGCGCTTCTTCACGGAGAACATCGCCGAGACAGCCCTGATAACCGGTTCGGACGCACAGCATATCTCAAAGGTCCTTCGCATGAAGCGCGGAGATCTTGCCGTGATATGCGACGGAAACGGCACGGACTGTCTGTGCAGGATAAGTGAGGCCGGCGAAAGCGCAGTTGTGCTCGATGTGCTTGACCGCAAGCCCTCAGAGGGCGAACCGAGCGTGTATCTGCGGCTTTTCCAGTGTATGCCGAAGTCGGATAAAATGGATTTTATCGTGCAGAAAGCCGTGGAGCTCGGTGCAGCCGAGGTCATACCTGTCATCTCAAAGCGCTGTGTCTCGCGTCCCGACCCGAAAAGCGCTGCCAAAAAGCGTGAGCGCTGGCAGCGTATCGCCGATGAAGCCGCGAAACAGTGCGGGAGAGGAAGAATACCGTCAGTGGGTGAAACCGTCGCGTTCTCCGAGGCAGTCTCCCTCTTTGATGCCGAAACCTCCTGCGGCATCATCTTTTATGAGTGCGGCGGGAAGAAGCTTCGTGATATAGCAGAAGGCAGGGAACTGCAGAAGATAGATGTTTTCATAGGCTCGGAGGGCGGTTTTGAGATCGAAGAGGTGGAACTTGCCAAAAAGCGCGGCATTGTTCCCGCTACCCTCGGGAGCCGCATACTACGATGCGAGACGGCTCCGGTCGCAGCAATTGCAGTCTTGATGAATTTGACAAATAATATGTGATAAATTTGTGCAAAACGATAAATTTTAAAATATACTTGAAAAAAAATCATAAATGATATATAATAATAGAAGAATTTTCTTTAGAAAAGGAAGGACAAAACAATGAGCAATAAAAACATTATCGCAATACTGATCGGTGTCATCGCTCTTCTTGGGGGCGCACTCGCGGCATTCCTCATCATCAGGAAGAAGTTTGCAGCTGAGGACGATTTCGATGAGTTTGAGGATTTTGATATGATCGGTGACGATGAATTCTTCGATGAAGACGAATTCTTCGGCGAGGACGACGGATATTCCGAGTACACTATCGGAAGCGACAACTCTATGCCTTTTGCGGCAGGTCATGACGCAGAAGACACAGCTGAAAATCTCTGATAACACTATGAGATCAGTCTTAACAAGATTTTTCTCGGTAATCACTGCGGTGGTCGCGTTCGTTACTGCCGCAGTTATTCCTGTTTCTGCGGAAAGCAGTGTTAAACTGCCGGATAACGAAGCAATGCGCTTCGTTGATGCAATGGGTGCAGGCTGGAACCTCGGCAATGAGTTTGATGCCGCGGATTGCACATGGATCAGCAACAAACTCGATTACGAGACTGCGTGGAGCCATGCAAAGACCACAAGAGAACTCATAGCGACCGTAAAGAAAGCAGGATTCTCCACCATACGCATTCCCGTTTCGTGGCACGACCATGTTGACAGCTCTTTCAACATAGACAAGGACTGGCTCGCAAGAGTAAAAGAAGTGGTTGACTGGTGCGTTGACGAGGATCTATATATTGTGCTCAACACCCACCACGATATAAAGAAAGGCTTCATTTATCCCTCAAAGGATCAGCTCAAGGAGTCGGAAAAGTACATTGTGAAGATATGGGAACAGCTTTGCAGCACATTCGGAAACTACAGCGAAAAGCTCATTTTTGAGGCTATGAATGAGCCGCGTCTCGCCGGTACAAATTACGAGTGGTGGTTCAATACAAGCGCGGTGCCCGCGGAGGCAAAGGACAGCCTTGAATGCGTAAACCAGCTCAACCAGGCTTTCGTTGATACGGTGCGTGCTTCCGGAAAGAAAAACGGCACCCGTTACCTGCTTGTGGGCGGATATGCCACGTCTGACTCGGATATCGGCATACTTTCCGGCTATTTCAGAATGCCTGCGGACAAAGTTAAGAACAGGCTCATTGCCGATGTGCATTATTACTGCTCTAATCTTAAATTCAACCAAAACGGTTTTAAAAAGATATACGACGCGTTTTCCGCAAAGGGAGTGCCGGTGATCGTATCCGAATTCGGTCTGCGGAAGGATTACGAAGAGGGCTACAGCCTCCATGACAAAGAGGACGTTTCCGCCAAAAAACTTGGTGAGATAGTCGCTTGTGCAAGAGAATACGGCTTTTCTTGCATTTTCTGGGATAACAACAGCGGGTCCGCAGGAAAGATCGGGTTCAAGATAATCGACCGTGCAACTGCAAAAGTAGAGCTTCCGAAAATAGTTGACGCTATAGTGAAGAACGGAGCTCCCGCCTTTGCATCAATGGTGCAGTCTGCGGCTTGTCCGTCCGTGAAGTCATCTCTTTCCGGCAATAAGCTTACGCTGAGCTGGAACAAGGTCGAGGGCGCGTCGAAGTACGCGGTGTATGTCCTGAAAAACGGAAAGTACACAAAGCTGAAGACCCTGAGCGGAACGAAACTCACCGTAAGCGGTCTTGTGTCCGGTAAAACATACAAGTACGCGGTCCGCGCATATGTTGGCGGCAAGTGGTCTGCGGTGACTTCGGCCTGCACGGTAAGTGTAAAGGTGAAATAGGTATCATGGGACGACCGGTTCTGAAAGCCGGACGTCCCGTTTGTTTTCATATGGGAAAGGCGAACAGGGCTCGTCTTGCAAAAAATGTTAAAATAGTATCAAAAAACACTTGACCAAACGCGAAAAATGTAATATAATATAATTCGGTATTTTGTTGTGCTTTCCCTTTTACAAGGGTCGCATATACCATCAAATTTTTAAGGAGGAAAGTTATTATGCAGAATGTTGATCTTTCACAGTACGGCATCACAGGTGCCTCCGAGATCATCTACAATCCCTCGTATGAAATGCTTTTCAATGAGGAGACAAAGCCTGAGCTTACAGGTTATGAAAAGGGACAGGTGTCCGAACTCGGCGCTGTCAACGTTATGACAGGCGTGTTCACAGGCCGTTCGCCTAAGGATAAGTACATCGTTGTCAACGATGAGTCCAAGGATAACGTATGGTGGACAACAGAGGAATATCCGAACGATAACCACCCCATGAGCGAAGATGTATGGGCAAAGGTCAAGGATATGGCATTAAAGCAGCTCTCCGGCAAGAGACTTTTCGTTGTCGATGCTTTCTGCGGTGCCAACAAGGATACAAGAATGGCAGTGCGCTTCATAATGGAAGTTGCATGGCAGGCACATTTCGTAAGAAATATGTTCATCAAGCCCACAGCAGAGGAAGAGGCAGGTTTCAAGCCTGATTTCATCGTTTACTGCGCATCAAAGGCTAAGGTGGATAATTTCCAGGATCTCGGTCTTCGTTCCGATACCTGTGTTGCATTCAACACAAAGAGCAAGGAGCAGGTCATCCTCAATACATGGTACGGCGGCGAAATGAAGAAGGGTATGTTCTCTATGATGAACTACTTCCTCCCGCTCAAGGGCATGGCTGCAATGCACTGCTCGGCAAACACGGATATGAACGGCGAGCACACAGCTATCTTCTTCGGTCTTTCCGGTACAGGCAAGACCACTCTCTCCACCGACCCCAAGAGACTTCTTATCGGTGATGACGAGCACGGCTGGGACGACAGCGGCGTATTCAACTTCGAGGGCGGCTGCTATGCTAAGGTTATAAACCTCGATAAGGACTCCGAGCCTGATATCTACAATGCTATCAAGAGAAACGCACTTCTTGAGAACGTAACTCTTGACAAGGACGGAAAGATAGATTTTGCAGACAAATCCGTTACTGAGAACACCCGTGTATCTTATCCTATCGACCATATCGAGAAGATTGTAAAGCCTATCTCTCACGGTCCTGCTGCAGATAATGTAATATTCCTTTCTGCAGACGCATTCGGCGTTCTTCCTCCCGTATCCATACTCACACCCGAGCAGACCAAGTACTACTTCCTCAGCGGCTTCACAGCAAAGCTTGCAGGAACAGAGCGCGGCATAACCGAGCCTACACCTACATTCTCTGCTTGCTTCGGTCAGGCGTTCCTTGAACTTCACCCGACAAAGTATGCGGAAGAACTCGTCAAGAAGATGGAAAAGAGCGGCGCAAAGGCTTACCTTGTAAACACCGGCTGGAACGGAACAGGCAAGCGTATTTCCATCAAGGATACCCGCGGAATAATCGACGCTATCCTTAACGGCGACGTTCTGAAGGCTCCCACAAAGAAGATACCCTTCTTTGACTTTGAAGTTCCGACAGCTCTTCCGGGAGTAGATCCGACTATACTTGATCCGAGAGATACTTACAAGACCGCTTCCGAGTGGGAAGAGAAGGCAAAGGATCTTGCAGGAAGATTTATCAAGAACTTTAAGAAGTACGAAGGCAATGAAGCAGGTAAGGCTCTCGTTGCTGCAGGTCCGAAACTCTGATAGCGGATCGCGTATATAGCAAAAGATCTCCCCGCCGGTCTTTCAGCGGGGAGTTTTTTGTAAGCATTATGAAAATGAAAAAATTAACATCACTGTTTATTTTATTTCTGGCTTTCGCGTTCTGCGGGTGGATATACGAGGTCGTACTGACGCTTATTGCATACGGATATTTTGAAAACCGGGGATTTTTGTACGGACCGTGGCTGCCGATATACGGATTCGGCGGACTTATGCTTTTTGCAGCAGCCGGCAGGTTCGTTGAAAAACCGGCAAAGCCTGGCCGGGTCATACTCCGCACGGTACTGATCTTTGTCGCTATAACAGTATTATCGGCGCTTTTTGAGCTTATAGCCTCATATCTGCTTGACGCGGTGGGAGTGGGCTACAGAACGCTGTGGTTCTATGACGGTGAGCCGTTCAATTTCGACGGCCGTGTCAGTCTCATAGCATCGCTAAGGTTCGGGGTGATCGGAGTAATTGCCCTTTACGTTGCCGTACCCCTTTGGAAACGATTTACGGCGGTATCCGACAAACCCGCGGTAAAAGCTATAAACATTATTCTTATCGTTCTTTTCTTTACCGATCTTGTTTTACGACTTATCTTTCTTATGCAGACCTGAGTTTGATACATTCGGGTCTGCTGTTTTTGCGTATCCACTCTCACTTCGGCTTGCCGATCATAGCACAGCAGCCAAAAGCTGTAAAGGGTCGGAAAAATTTTTTGTTTTAATATCGGATACAAAAATTTTTTCCTAATGCTTCGCATTCCCCTTGACTGCTTTTGTTTGCTGCGCTTAGCGGCAATTAGCCGAAGTAAGGATAGGAGCAGTATCCGGTAATTTCAGCGCGGCAGCTTCGGGTGCAGGGCTTGCCCTGCCGCGGGACGGGGGCGCGCTTTACCTGCTTTCGCGTTCGATCTGATTGCGGATCTCCTGCATACGGTAGTCGATGTCATTGATAGCCTCGGCGCATTCTTTGAGTTTAGCGGATATCTCGGCGGGATTCTTGATGTTGTGCTTGTATTTGAGCTTGTGATCGAGGGAAGCCCAGAAATCCATCGCAATGGTGCGGAACTGCACCTCGGCTCTCATTATCTTTTTTCCTGTGGACAGAAAGATCGGGATACCTATTATGAGATGAAGGCTCCGGTAGCCGTTCGGCTTCGGATTCGCGATGTAGTCCTTGCGGGATATTAGTGTGATGTCGTCCTGGGTGGTGAGAATGTCGGCAATGGCGTAAATGTCCTCCGGAAATGAGCATATGACCCGGACGCCGGCAATGTCGTTGAGAGTGTTCTCGATGTTCTCTATCGTAGGTGCGATGCCTTTGCGGTGCATCTTTTCAACAATGCTGAGCGGGTCCTTGACGCGGGTCTTTATTGTCTCTATGGGATTGTAGTTGTATATCGTTGAGAATTCGTCATTGAGGACGTTGAGCTTTGTCTCAAGCTCCCTGAGAGCGCATTCATTCTGCATCATCAGCTCTATGAACGGTTTTGCAGTCTCCAGAAGCTCCGCGGTCTTTCCCGAACCGAGCACGTTCTCAAAGCTTCCCGTAGTGACAAGTTCTGTGTTTTCACTCATTTTCATCTCTCCTGTACTATATATAATGTGATCTTCACTTCAGTTATTATAGCATTGTTCAACAGAAAAATCAATCATCGGCGGTTCTTTTTTAGATGAAAATCACATAAATTACACAAATGCCGGGTAAATGCAGCGGAAAAGTTACAGAATGTAACCTTCTGACGGCTTTTGTTACCGAATTGTAATAAAATTTTAACCATATTGTAATTGCATTTTCCATAAAATGGAAGTATAATATAATTGCAGCAGAAAGTGTTGAATACCACTCATTTATCCTGAGTTATCCTTCCATAGCGACAGCGCCCCGAGCTTCACGGTTCGGGGCGTTGTCTTTTATCAGTTATTTTCTTGAAGTTCTCTTTGCGATCTTTTTCGCTTCGTTCGATGTATAGACGACCTCGGCGTAGATAGCCGCTACTATCTGATACAGCTCCTGAGGGATAGATTCGCCGGAGTTGAGCATGACCAGCAGGGCAGCGGTACTGTCGTCGCGGTAGATCGGAACACCGTTGGCGTCCGCGATATTGACTATCCTCTGTGCAAGTTCGCCGAGCCCCGATGCGACTACCACCGGCGCATAGTTGAGGTTCGGGTTGTATTTGAGAGCTACGGCAGCTTTCTGACCGTAGTTTTTACGCTTTGACATTCAGCCCCGCCCTCCTTTCATTGAGCTTCGGGAATATCTGTGTAAGGCTGTGAGGTTCTTTGAGAACTCCCGTGGTGAAATCCGATATGGAATACTTGGTGCTTGCGGCGATACGGTTGATCTTTTCGGTGATCTGTGCCACATTCTTCGTGAAGCTCGTCGGGTGGAGCAGGTTCACGCGCACAGTCTTGTCGTTTGCATATACATCGACCTCGAACCTTCCGTATGTATCGACATCAAAGGTGAGGAAGAGGTGGTGGTGAGAGCCGTTACCGGCAGCTCCGGTAGTTCCCGATTCGTCGTTGTTATCTACCCAGAGTTCGCCGAAAGCACGGGTATTTTCGATCTGAACGGGCAGGATATAATGGGCGAGCGGGGTCATCACACCCGGCGCGTTTATCATACTCTGCAGCAGGTTCGACGCGTTGAAGCTGTCTATGGATTTGAGAGCGGGGTGATTGATATTTTTCTCAACGAAATCGGTGAGCGCCTGAATGGAGCTGGATTTTTTCGGCATCTGCTGCTGTTGCTGCTGCTGCTGATCGCGGCGCTCGTTTTCTTCCGGGATATAGCGTCTCACATCGCGGTCGTCGCCGTTTGGGATATCCGGTTCTTCCATGTGGTTCACGGCTTCTTCGAGCACCTCGTAAACCTTGTCACGGAGCGGAGAGTCGGGCATAGCCTCAAGGAAATCGTTGAGGAAGTCAACCATCTGAGCGGGCGTACTGATCTGGTCGAGCTGAGAATCGAGAGCCTGACGGATATCGTTGTCCTCGATGAGTGAGCCGAGGACGGCTTTTATGGTCTCTTCCGGGGAAGTCGTGCCGTTGTGCAGCAGGTTGACAAATCCCGTAAAGTCCATCTCGTCCAGCCCGGACTGCATAATATAGTCATTATCGCCAAGAACATTTGTCAAATATGACGAAATTGCTTTATCCGGTTGGTACTCATTACCTAAAATATCATTTTCCCCTTGATTTTTTTGTTCATTTGTAGTATAATTGTCAAGAGGAATGTTCTGCGGAGCACCTTCACGCTGTTCTACAGAAGCCTCTGCGTAAGGTCCGCCGTCCCGGGATATCTGTTCCGGACGCGCCTGTGAAGCATCACTGCGGATGTTGCCTGCATTGTCGGAAGACTGCTGATCTACCGCGTAGCGCTGGTCAAAACCGGTGGAGAAATCCGGATCTTCTTCCGAAAATTCCTTGGGCAGAAGGCTCGGATCCTTGTTTATGAGTTTGTTCAGAAGCGCCTCAAAGCTCTTTGAAAGCTCCGTTCTCATCTCATACGAGGGAACGAGAGTCAGGAGCTGAGTAAAATATTCGCGAAGCATCGACGCATTGGTGTTGAATTTTGAGAGATTATGTGTTACAATAGGAAGAAGAGTCTGGGTGTGACTGTCATTCAGAAGACTGTCGGACAGGCTCTGCATAAGATCCGCAGTCTGGTCTCTCAGCGTCGTGAAGTTGTTCTGAGCGTCATCTCTTCCCCAGAGCTCGGCTAAATTCGTAAGTCTCCCGGAAAGTCCCTTGTTTGGCGAGAAATACTCGGCGAGAAAGCGAAGGTTCGCAGAGACCGCGGTGGTTATCTCCTTGCGGTTCTGAGAGAAGTTTATGGCCTTGAGCATATTGCCGATCGCTTCTTTCTGATCGGGATCCGCGTCCTTGGCGATCTCACGGAGAAGGTCATAGAACTTGTCTCCGGAGAACATAGTGTTCTGCTTCTCCTGCTCGGTCATCTCCTTCACAAGATCCTTGGCGGGTATGTAGAGCGAAGCGCTGAGGTGCTCAAGTTCACCGACGAGTTCGGTGTAACCGTTGAGCTTGGCGGTGCTCAGGAGATTAGTGTCGATGATGTCCTTGACGGTCTCGACCGCGAGAGTCTGGTTCTTGGAACTAGTTATGGCAAGCGGGATCAGATCCTTCTGACCCATCGTTGTCTGGGCGTTGTTGCCGGAGTTCTTCTCATTGATAGGCTGGAGCTGCTCCTGTTTGGGAGTGCCCTCTACCGAGAACGCGTCCTCGCCCTTGCCGGAATTGCGGTTGTTTAGTGCGGTGTTGCTGAACCCTTTACCTGCCGACGAAACGTCGCGGATATTGGAAATAGGCATCTCTGATCATTCCTTCCTTGCTGAAATCAGCCGCATATACTTTAATAAATATATATTATCACAAAAAAACTCATTTTGCAACCACAAATTATTGATTTTTCATAATTTTCGTAACACTTGACGAAAAAGTTTGTGATTTGCTACAAAAATAAGTGATGTTTTACAAACGGTAATAATGCGGGAATCCCGCTTTGATATATAAATCATTTTATTACATATACAGTCTCCGGCTGCGCGCGCGGCGGGGGCGGAAAGGCAATGATATGGCTAAAGTAGAACCCGGAATGGAAGCAATGATCGACACCTACATATTTGAAACGACGACATTGCTTGAACAGCTTGACGAGATCCTCCTCAGAACGGAGAAGGCCAACGAGTTTACGGAGGAAGATATAAACGAGATCTTCCGTATCATGCATACCGTAAAGGGCTCGTCGGCTATGATGGGATTTGAGAATCTCCAGAGACTCGCACACAAGGGAGAAGATATGTTCTTCATTATACGCGAGGCACCGGAAAAGATGACGGATGTAGGTTTCGTCTATGACCTGGTATTCCAGATGTCCGACCTGTTCAAGGCGGAGATCGATATGATCCAGAACGATGACGACTACGAGGCTACGGATTTCTCGGAGATGATCGCGAAGCTCGAAAAGGGCGCTAAGATGCTCAAGGGCGAACTTGACAGCGCCGATGCTTCCGATGCTGCAGCTCCCGAGGCTGCAGGTGCGGCTCCCGCTTCTGCTGTACCCGCCGATATCGCTCCCGACTGCACTACAGTCCGCGTTTTCTTTGAAGACGGATGTAAAATGGAGAATATCAGAGCGTTCATGCTCATAAACAACGTCAAGGAACTCGTTGATGACGTTGAGATCGTTAAGTATATCCCCGAGGATATCGAATCCAATCAGGACTCCGCCAATGTCATCATCGACAACGGCTTCCTGCTCTCTTTCAGAGCGCCTGATGTCAAGGCTGTCCTCTCCGCTATCGAGGGCTCGCTCAATGTCCAGTCCTACGAGATCATAGACAACACTGCCGAGGCTCCCGCAGAAGCCGAGAAGGCTCCCGAAGCTGCTCCTGCTGCAGCCGCAGCACCCGCTGCCGAAGCTGCGCCGGCTCAGACCGCGGCTCCCAAGCCCGCGTCGAAGCCTGCAGACAAGCCTAAGTCCAACGAGCAGAAGGCTCCCGCGTCCGGCGGCGGAAAGCAGTCCCTCATCAGCGTAAACCTCCAGAAGCTCGATCAGCTCCATGATATCGTCGGTGAGATCATCACCACCGAGTCCATGGTCATCTCCAACCCCGAGCTCGAAGGTCTGAGACTCGAAAGCTTCACCAAGTCCGCCCGTGAGCTGCGCAAGCTCACCGATGAGCTCCAGGATACGGTAATGTCCATAAGAATGGTACCGCTCACCGGACCGTTCCAGAAGATGAACAGAATAGTAAGAGACATGAAAGTCAAGCTCAATAAGGACGTTGAGCTCGTTATCGAGGGAGACACCACCGAGGTTGACAAGTCTATCGTGGATAACCTTAACGACCCGCTGATGCATCTCGTAAGAAATGCGGTCGATCACGGCATCGAGAACACTTCCGAGGAGCGTATAGCACAGGGCAAGCCCGGAAGGGGCACCGTAAAGCTCTCCGCTATGAGCAGTTCCGGAGAAGTTGTAATCACGATCTCCGATGACGGCCAGGGTATAGATACCGAAAAGGTCATCTCCAAGGCTGAACGCAACGGTCTCCTCACAAAGCCGGCTTCCGAATATACCGAGCGTGAGATCCAGAATATGATACTCCTCCCGGGCTTCTCCACGAACGATGTTGTTACCGAGTATTCCGGTCGTGGCGTTGGTATGGACGTTGTAAAGTCCAACCTCAGCAAGATGGGCGGTTCGCTCACCGTTGAGTCTAAGAAGGGCGAAGGTACTTCCTTCATCATCAAGATCCCGCTTACCCTCGCTATCGTTGACGGTATGGAGATCATGGTCGGCGATGCAGAGTTCACGGTGCCGATCTCCGTTATCAAGGAAAGCTTCATAGTAAAGCATGACCAGATACTCAACGATACAAGACGCGGTGAGATGATAATGATCCGCGGCGTCTGCTACCCGATGCTCAGACTCAACGAAAAGTTCGGTCTGCCTTCCGATGTCAACGATATTGAGGACGGTATCGTCCTTCTCATAGAGTCCGAGAACAGAGGTATCTGCCTCTTCGCGGATAAGCTCATAGGTGAGCAGCAGGTCGTTGTAAAGCCTTTCCCGAAGTACCTTTCTCAGTATGATATCAAGGGTCAGGGTCTTAGCGGCTGTACGATCATGGGCGACGGAAGCATCTCGCTCATCATCGACGTAAACACACTTATCGGGTCGCGTTAAGGGAGGCTTTTAACGATGGATATTAAAGAATTATTTGCAAAGCAGGAAGAGATGAAGCAGAAAAATCTCAATGCCAAGAACGAGAAAGAGAGCGAGATCACCAAGGTCCTCACTTTCTTCATCGGCGATCAGGTATATGGCATTGAGATCCCCTGCGTAATTGAGATCATAGGTGTTCCGCATATCACGGTGGTTCCCGGCATACCCTATTACATAAAGGGTATCATCAATGTACGAAGCAAAGTCGTTCCGGTCATCGACATGAGAAGCCGCTTCGGCAAGGAAGAAAAGGAATACAACGAGCGCACCAACACCATAATCATCGAAGAGAGCGGCGTTACAGTCGGCGTTATCGTCGATGAAGTCATCGGTGTACTTCCCGTTTACCAGAAGAACATCGCGAACTCGCCGGATCGTATCGGCGTAAACGACAACAAGTTCATCAAGTACCTGCTCGAAATGCAGGACGGCATAAAGCTCGTTCTCGATGTCGCAAAGCTTATCTACGACGGTGAAATGTTCCTCGGCGACGAATAAGCCGCGTCGGCTCCGGTGCAGCAGTATGGCTGCACACGGAGCTTTCGTACAACAGATGAAAGAAGGAGAGATCCCTGAAGGGGTCGTGAAGCTGATATGCAGATAAAGATAAATGATGCCGAGTTCAACAGACTCGTTAGCTTCGTGCATGATAATTATGGCATCAACCTTTCACAGAAGCGTGTGCTTATAGAGGGAAGGCTCGGAAATGAACTGGGAAAGCGAGGATTCAAGGATTACGAGTCCTTTCTGAATATGGTTTTCGCGGATCAGAGCGGAACTGAGGTCGTGAACCTGCTGAATAAGCTCACCACGAACCATACATACTTCCGCAGAGAACCCGAGCATTACGCATTCATGAAGGACGTGTGGCTTCCCGAGATCAAGCAGCAGAAAGCCCAGTCCAAAACTATCTACATCTGGAGCGCGGCTTGTTCCAGCGGTGAAGAGCCATATACCAACGAGATCGAGATGATGGAGTTCTTCGGAGCGGACGCTGCAAACTGGGATACAAAGATACTCGCTACCGATATTTCAAGAAAGGTGCTTGCAAAGGCTCAGCAGGGCGTTTACCATGCGGACAGCATGAAAAACCTCTCTCCTCAGGTCATCAAGAAATACTTTACTCCGCTGGAAAATAATTGCTACAGAGTGACCGACGAGCTCAAGAAGAGGGTAGTGTTCAAGGTCTTCAACCTCATGGAGCCTATCCCCTACAAGAAGCACCCCTTCGATCTTATATTCTGCAGGAATGTTATGATCTATTTCGATGCGGATACAAAGAATGCTCTCGTGAACAGGTTCTATGATGTTCTTGCTCCGGGAGGGTATCTCTTTATCGGCCACGCGGAGAGCATACCGCGCGATGCTACAAATTATGAATATGTGAAGCCCGCTATATACAGAAAACCGCTTAAATAACGGCGGGGAAGGGCAGTAAATAAGAAAGGGTGCATCATATGGCTATCAGAGTACTTACGGTCGATGATTCGATCCTCTTCAGGACCGTGATAAAAACCGAATTTGCCAAAATTGATGATATAGATATAATAGATACGGCTGCAAACGCCATAGAGGCGGAAGAGAAGATAATGCGCCTCAATCCCGATGTTGTAACGATGGACGTCGAGATGCCCGGAATGAACGGTATAGACTTCATCAAGTCGTTTCTGCCGAAGAAGCGCGTTCCCTTTATTGTAATAACATCATCGCCGACGCGCGCTTTTGATGCAATAAGTGTAGGTGCGGTGGAATTCATGAAGAAGCCGCTCGTTCACAACTCTTCGGAAATGACGGAATTTTGTGAAAGACTTGCGTCTATCATAAGATTCTCCGCCAAAGCAAAAGTGAGACAGGCTCCCACAAGGCCTATCTCGACCCGTCCGGTACAGTCGATCGCCATGCCCGCCGGAAGAGGTTCGTCCAATTCCGTCATCGCTCTCGGTGCAAGTACCGGCGGTACAGACGCTCTTATCGAGGTTGTGAAGCGGCTTCCCGCAAATTCACCCCCGGTTGTTATCGTTCAGCATATGCCGGCGGGATTTACCCAGATGTACGCCGAGAGACTTGACAAGATATGCGCTATGAGCTGCAAAGAAGCAGCTGACGGCGACAGGCTCCGCCCGGGACTTATCATAGTCGGTGCCGGAAGCTATCATCTTCGTCTCCAAAAGGACGCAAGGGGATACTATATCACCAGCAAACCCGGTGCAAAAGTCTCCGGACACTGTCCGTCGGTAGATGTGCTGTTTGAGAGCGTTGCCGAGGCTGCAGGTCCTTATGCTGTGGGCGCTATCCTCACGGGAATGGGCGCAGACGGCGCGGAAGGACTCCTCAAGATGCGTAAGGCAGGAGCATACACCATAGGTCAGGACGAGGCTTCCTGCGTGGTTTACGGAATGCCCGGAGTAGCATTCAAGATCGGTGCGGTCATGAAACAGCTCCCGCTTGACAAGATCGCCGAGGAGATCATCTCCAAGGTCAGATAAAGTGAAAAAATCAGAAAACTCAAAGCGCGCCGCGATCATTCAGTTCATAAAATTCGGCATTGTCGGCGTATCAAATACGCTGGTCAATTATATAGTCTATCTGATATTTTTCTCGATAGGCGTGCCGTATCTGATAGCGAACGCGCTGGGATTTATAATAAGCGTTCTGAACGCGTGGTTCTGGGGAAGCCGGTTCGTCTTCAAGGAGGACGAAACAAAGCAGAAGCGCGTCTGGTGGCAGGTACTTCTGAAGACATACGCATCCTACCTGCTCGGTTTCTTCATAAACTCGTTCCTGCTGTGGGTATGGGTAGATGTCCTTAATGTGGGGCAGTATTTCGGCTTCGTGGGCGATATCCTGAACGGAGTTACCGGTATCGTGGGAATGCAGCCTAAAGAGTACACCGCGGAAACGCTTTCGGGTATCGTCGGACCCATCATCAACATCTTTGTGGTCGTCCCGATAAACTTTGTCATAAACAAGTTCTGGGCTTACCGCCAGAAAAAAATCCCGGAAAATGCTAAAGTTCGGGAAAATGCGGACGATATTACAATTGAAGACAGCAGCAACGTCAGTGACAGCGAAAGGAGCTGATCTATATGTTAAGTGTAGGTAGAGTTATGGAGCAGTCGGCTTTGACTTATGCGACCCAGCCCAAGTCAGCGGAACAGGTTTCCGAGAAGAAGGAGACTACTCTCGCTGCAGACAGCACAGATAAGTTCGTTCAGGGAAGCACCTCATTCACCCCCGCGTACACCAAGGCTACCGTGACCGATAACCGCAGCAACAACACCAAGAGCGGCACCGATCCCGACAGCAACCATGAAGCTTCGGCTCAGCAGCAGAAGGTAAAGGAAAACGACGCCGTACCGAAGAATATGTCTGCTCTCCAGATGAAGAACATGGGCATGAAGGATTATGTCCGCCAGATGTTCGAGGGTCAGGTCAAGGACGCTAACAAGACCGACGCTATGAAAGAGCTTGAGGAGATACTCAGTTCATTCGACGAGGAGGAGCACGAAGAGGATTACTGGGGAGCCGAAAAGACGGCAAACCGCATTCTCGATTTTGCAAAGTCCCTCGCGGACGGTGATGAAAGCAAGTTCAACACCCTCAAGGACGCGTTTGAGAAAGGCTTCTCCGAGTCCGAGAAGATATTCGGCGGAAACGGAAAGCTCCCGCAGGTAAGCTATGATACTTACGACCGCGTTCAGAAGGGCTTTGACGACTGGGCAAACGAGCTTGCAGGCGCAACTGCGGTAGCAACAGCCGAGTGAGCGCGACTGCGGTCGCGTGCCCTCGCGGGCGGCGTCGGGCTTACTCAGCCCAGACCCGAGGCAGGGCAAGCCCTGCACCCGAACCGTACAACGGAAACACGATAAACATATAACAGACCGATAGAACGTTCTACCGGTCTGTTTGCTTTCTATAAAAGTTCCGTGTTACGGTTTCGGGTCCAGCGTCACGCTGGCGCGATCCGGCCGCGCAGGCCGGTCCCGTCCGGAAGGACAAGCGCGTAAGCGCCGACCAGATCTCCGCGAGTCTTCCGATATTACGGTAGGTCACGATTTTGCAGACAAGATCGGTGAACTTGCCGAATTTGCGGTAGAAGAGATTGAACAGCAGGTAGGCGGCGCGCTGATCCTTCGTCTCCGGCAGCCGACGTATGATATTGCGGAAGCTGTAGATGCGCTTGTAGATGCAGATGTAGCCATTATACAGCTCCTCGGCGGTCATGCCGGCGGGCTTGAATACAACGTTCGCGGTGTTGTAGAGCGAGAGATCGTCGCTCGTGATCCTGCCCTCGGCTTTCATTCGCTCATACAGCACGGTTCCCGGGTATGGGGTGAGAATATGCGATGTGACAGTCTCTATGCGGTTGCGGACGATCCAGTCAAGGGTAGCGTCGAAAGTCCCCGGGGTGTCGCCGTCGAGCCCGAAAACGAAGCTGGCGTTTATCATTATGCCCCGGTCGTGGATAGCTTTCACTGCCGCGTCATAATCGGCAGCGCTGTTCTGGACCTTGTGAACGCCGCTCACGGATTCTGGGGTGATGCTCTCAAAACCGATGAATAAGCTTCTGCAGCCGCTTTCTTTCATGAGATCGAGAAGCTCGCCGTCTTTCGCCGCGTTTATGGAGACCGCTGCCTGCCAGCGCAGGTTCAGCGGCATTATCGCGTGCAGGAACTCCCGCGTCCATTTCGGGTCCCCCGCGAGATTGTCGTCTATGAACATGACGTGATCCGTGCCGAGGGACTTTATTTCCGCCACAACATCGGATATCTCCCGTTTGATGTAGCCGCGCTCTGCGGAGCTGTTGTAGCAGAAATCGCAACGGAACGGGCAGCCGCGGCTTGTATGAACGATATTGCAGTACAGATACTTCCCCTTTTCGAGCATATCGTATGCCGGCGGTACTATCTCCGCGCCCCTGAGGTCGTGTCTGCAGCGATAGACCGGTCTTAGTTCACCAAGCTCCGCGTCACGCACGATGTCGTTCCATGTTCCCTCGGCTGCTCCGATACACAGGGCGTCGAAAGCGTCCTCCGGAACAAAAGATGCCGCAGTGGTGATGTGAATGCCGCCCGCTACGACCTTGCAGCCTTTTTCGCGGAATTTCCGTGAGATCTCGACCGCGCGGGGCAGGGTATCGACAGTCACGGAAATGCCGACGATATCGGGCATATCGCCGAAGTTTATGCGCTCGATGTTCTCATTCTCGATCACTATCCGGTGTTCATCGCGCAGCATATTTGCGATCGTCAGAAGCCCGAGGGGCGGGGACATATGCAGTTTGATATCCGTGTCCATAGGCCGCCGCCGCATTTTCGGCTGGATAAGTTTTATGTACATGATCTGTTCTCCTTTTTTGGCGACCTTACCGCCACACCGGTATAGTACATATAATACAGCGCGTCGCTCTGTTCCTCGCCCATTATGGTGACAGCAGCTTTTTCCCCGTCCCATGCCACCGACCAGTTTGAGCTTCCCATATTCTTTCCGTCGTTGTGCAGTGTGAAGTCCTGCTCACAGACCGTCCAACCGTTCTTTTTCAGTACTAACCTGCCTTCCTGAGAGCCGAAAGGCCAGTCCGGCTCGGAAACTGCAAGAAGCTCGGCGGTATATTCGCCGCTCACGCTCGTATCGACGGTCTTGGGGGCGGATACCACGAAACCGAAGATCACGGCTGCCGCAATACAGATCATCACAAGAGTGACGTTTCCTGTCTTAATTGTCATTGCTTGCATCTCCTAACTGTTGATATAAGCTTCGATGTACTCATACGGCGGGAACTGCTGTTCAAGAAGCAGCACCGCAGCGACCGTGATACCTCCCGCGCAGACGGCTGTGATGAGCTGCACTTTAGCAAAAAAAGCGGTGTTCTTCGGCTTTATGAACATGGCGGCAATACCGCTTACCGCACAGAGTATGCAGAGCATAAAGAACAGGCCGACCATTGCGAAAGCGCCGCCGGCAGTCTGTCTGCCGTAATCCGGGAATACCAGGTTCAGCGCCCTTATGGAATAATGATGTGTCTGAAAATATCTGAAAACTATGTATGACAGCGGTAGGGAAAGCCCCCATTTTACCAGCCATATTATCCTGTTCCTGCTTATAAGGCAGAAGCCGTATATCGCGGCTGAAAGAATGATATACATGATCGACAGTACTGTGCTAACATATGATATGATGTCAGACAGGAAAACGGCGCATACGAAAAGGACTGATATCATCGCCGCGAACAATACGGTTTTTGCAGCCTCACTCCTGTCCATAGCTTTCATCTTTGACAAATTCGAGTATATCTCCGGGCTGACAGTCGAGTTCGCGGCATATCGCTTCAAGCGTCGTGAACCGCACGGCTTTTGCCTTGTTGTTTTTGAGAATGGATAGGTTGGCGGGGGTTATGTCTATACGTTCGGCAAGCTCACCCGCCGAGATCTTTCGTTTCGCCATCATAACGTCGAGATTTACGATTATCGGCATTTCCGTGCCCCCCTTATATCGTGAAGTCGTTCTCTTCGCGAAGCTCGGTGGCTGCCGCAAGCATATTCTTCACTACCCGCAGTATCAGCCCCACGAATGCTGTGACAATCGCAAGCAGAAGCGCGAGAAGCCGCCAGAACGCAAGTACGCAAAGGACCGCCGCCACGCCGAAGCAGCACCATGAGATAACGCGCACGCAGCGGGTATTGGCGTCGGTGAAGAGCTGCTGCTTCGAGATGTTCGAGAGCAGCTTTCTCAGCTCCCAGAGCGCGATTATCGCGATAATGTCGCAAAGGTAGCAGCATACCGTCAGCACCGGCATTATCGGCTCTTTCCCGGATACCGCGTCGTACCACATGGTGATGACGGGGATAAGGAAAAGCGCAGCGCAGGCGAGTATGAGCACAGCACACGTCAGTGCGTATGAGAGCATAAGCGAGCGTTCTTTCGTCCATCTGATGTTCATTTCATTTCTCCTTTTGCTGTCAATCTGTTCGTTTTATTACTTCTGCATTGTAAAAGCACCGTGCGATGAGATACTCATGATCGGGAAACCGGTCTATCTCATAGAATGTCCAGCGCCCGTCGGTAGTTTTACAGATGATATTCCATGTTTCATTGTAGTCTCCGAGCTCTCTGTAATCGACCCGCCATGTGTAGTTTTTACCGTCTATCTCATATCCGTCCCATTTGTAATCCGCGCGTTTTAAGCTGTTGTCCCATATTATTGCGGTAACGATGACGGCGGATGATATCAGAATTGTTACGGAGATGATAAGAAACACTTTTTTAATTTTTGTCATAAAACCCATTTCCTTCCCAATAACTGCATTATAGCACATCTATTCTCGTTTGTCAATAGAAAATTATCGAAAAACGATAAAATTCTATCGAATAACAGTTTGTTGACACATTGGCGGTTATATGATATAATAAACGTTATGAAATTACAAATCCAGGATCCGGCGTCACGCCGGCGCAGGTGCAGGGCGGCGTAAGCCCTGCCGCTGTCCGCGAGGACGACCGTCAGAAAGTACCTTTCTGACGGTCCGGAGGAAGGTGCATCAATGAAGCTTATAGAATGCAGGGATCTTTGCATGAAATACGAGGGAGTGCCGGCGTTCGAGAACCTCACGTTCTCCATAGATGACGGCGACTTTCTGTGCATAGTCGGAGAAAACGGCTCCGGAAAGTCCACGCTTGTAAAGGGCATACTCGGGCTGAAGAAATACAGCTCGGGAAGTATCACCTTCAACGGCGTGAAGCCGAAAGAGATCGGCTACCTGCCCCAGCAGACCGCCGCACAGAAAGATTTCCCCGCGACAGTATGGGAAGTCGTGCTTTCGGGTTGTCTCAACCGTAATACCTTCCACCCGTTCTACATAAAGGAGAACAAGGAACGTGCAAAGCGCGAGATTGCGAAAATGAAGATAGAAAGTATTGTCCGCAAAAGCTACCGCGACCTCTCCGGAGGTCAGCAGCAGCGTGTGCTCCTTGCGAGAGCTCTGTGCGCAACGGAAAAGCTCCTGCTTCTCGACGAGCCGGTGTCGGGGCTTGACCCGATAGTCACGTCGGAGATGTACGAGGTGATACACGAACTCAATCACAGCGGAGTTACGGTCATAATGGTCACGCACGATATACACAATGCCGTTCATTACGGGAGCAAGATACTGAATATGTCGAAGAACGACTACTTTTTCGGCACATCGGACGAATATATAACCACCGAGTCGTTCCGCCTCATGTCGCGGGGCTGTTTTCACGGGGAAGGGGGCTGTTTCAGTCATGGCAGATGAGCTTATCGCGGTCTTTTCCTATCCGTTCATGCAGCGCGCGCTTATCGTTGGCGTGCTCGTGTCGCTTTGTGCGGCGCTGCTCGGGACGAGCCTTGTGCTCAAGCGCTATTCCATGATCGGCGACGGTTTGTCTCATGTGGGGTACGGCGCGTTTGCGATAGCTGCCGCGGCGGGCATCGCTCCTCTTGCATTTGCCATACCCGTGGTGGTGGCATCGGCGTTCCTGCTCCTTTATATCACCCGCAAGGGAAAAATGGGCGGCGACAGCGCCATAGCCATACTGTCCAGCAGCGCTCTTGCCATAGGCATGATCGTGCTTGCGCTGAACCGGGTGACGATAGACATCAACAGCTATATGTTCGGCAGTATCCTTGCACTCAGCGAGGAGGACGTGGTGCTGTCGGTGATATGTTCGGTGGTGGTTTGCATAGCCTTCATACTGCTCTATCACCGGATATTTGCCGTGACATTCGACGAGAGCTTCGCAAGTGCCACCGGCATTCGCTCGGGGATATATAACGCGTTCATTTCGGTGCTTACCGCGATAGTGATAGTTGTGGGAATGCGGCTCATGGGTGCGCTTCTTATATCGAGCCTTATGATATTCCCGTCACTGTCGTCGATGCGTGTGTGTCGTGGGTTCAGGAGCGTCACGATATGCTCCGCGGCAGTCTCGGTGATATGTTTCACCGTCGGGCTTGTGGGTTCTTACTTCGTAAATGTGCCAACCGGCGCGGGGATAGTTGCGGTGGATCTTGCGGTCTTTCTTGTGTTCGCACTTGCAGGCAGGCTGAAGGAGAAGAGATAGGAGGCAGAGATGCTGTTTTTCAGGAAGAAGGAAAAGGAAGTGCCGTCAAACGAAAAAAAGGCGGCGAAGTCCATGCCGAAAACAAAAAAAGTGCAGTTCATACCGGTGAAGATACCGGAGCTTACCGCACTTCTCAATAATGATCTTTTCGAGCTCACGAAGCTTGAGCCCGTGAATTATTATGCCGACAAATCCTCTTATCTCCAGTGTACTTTCTTCTACAACGAGGATTACAGCGAGGTCTATTTCGTGGTCGAGCAGTATGACAACGACTTCCTGCGCGCATCTACTCCGTATTACAAAGCGGACTATGAGCTTATGCGCAGGACCGTGATAAAGTTCGGTCAGCGCATCTGAATCCGTCAGTTCCGCAGTACATAGTACATGAGCCGCTTTTCCATGTCTTCGGCTTTTGTGCTGCAGATAAGATAGTGAACGTCATCTATGCTCCCGACAATAGCCGCGTCTGCCGCAGCCACCTGTTCCGGGTAGAAAGCCGCCTGATCCCGCAGATATGTCCGTCTTGCTTCAAGCATATCGTCCACTGCCTCCGCGTTTTTGTCTGAGGTGCGGATAATGGTGAGCTCGAAGAGATCGGCGCTTATGAGCTGCATATAGACGCTGAAATCATCGGCAAGCTCCATGTCATAGCGGAGAACCTCGGCGATCATAGTGTCGTCCGTCACTTCCATGGTATTGGGCAGCTCGTTCTTATACTCGCTGAGCAGTTTATACGCGATCTCCGAGCAGGTGATGATGTATTTCTGCGGAACGTATTCTGTTGTCACCGCCGTTTCGGGAGCAGGTCCGGTCTCCGGCGTATCTGCGGTATTATAGACGACATCGGCGTTTCCCGCTGCCGCGCTGTTCCCGCAGCCGGAAAAAAATACAGCCGCAGCCGCTATGAGGGCGGCTTTTTTTGTATTGCGCATCAGATCACTCAGCTTTCGTGAATTTCTCCGGCAGTCTTCCCGTGAACCACGGCAGCTTTTTCAGCGTTACCGTGTTTTCGTCTGCGAAAGTATCTTTCAGGAAGCTGCCTTTCATGTATTTTTCTGATTTTACGGGGCTGCCGTTTCTGTCGCGTACCGGCTGCCATTTCCCGTCCATCTCATACGCGAAGCTTCCCCACCAAGGGAGCCACCACAGCCACTTTACCCCGTCTTTCTGCATTTCCGACGGCGCGGGGATATATCCGCATTCCGAAAGCGTCACCATTTTGCCGCCCGCGAGAGACCGGATATATTCAAACCGTTCCTTCTGGGAGGAGTGGTCGTCATCAAGCTGTGAGTAAATGTCATCTCCAACGATGTCAAAGGTGTTGGGGTGAACGAGCATATCTTTATCCTGCCCGTTCCAGACCCAGATTATGTTTGTGAGCCTGTGTAAATTTTCGATCCTGTCAAAGATCATGTACCAGAGCTTCCTGTAAGCTTCGGCACTCTCCCCGCCGTCGTTTTTGCGCTTTCCCCACCAGAACCAGTCTCCGTTTGCTTCATGGAGCGGTCTGAACAGCACCGGTATGCCTGCTTCGTCGAACCGTTTCAGCTCGGCGGCAGCCTTGTCTATCCGTGAGACTGCAAAATCGTATTCCTTTGTGCCGGGGCAGACCGCCCTGAGCAGGTCAAAGGAAGTCTTGTGATCGTATGTGGTGGTCTTGTAGTAGAACGACCACACGCAGCCCTCTGTATCGTTCATATCGTCCGGAGCGTACCAGTGCCAGCAAAGGGTTATGATGCAGCCGGTGGTCTTTGCCCATTTGATGGCGCGGTTTATCTGGTCATCTCCCTTTTTCTTGTCCATATCCATGAGGTCGTAGCCGCGCAGGGCAGGGAAATCGCCTGTTTCAGAGAAATATACGCTGTCTTCGAGCTCCGGGCGCTGGAGGTACTGCTGACCGGAGATGTGCTTTTTCCCGTATATGCTTTTAAGGTAAGCGAATAGTTTTTTTGCAGGCTCACCGGCGTTTTTTGAAACGAGGGTGCCGGGATCTGCGGGTCTGCTGTCAAGATCTTTTATCAGGGCGTTTATATCGGTGATGTATTCTTTCATGAGATCCTCTTTCCTTAAGGGAACCTCTAAAAACCCAATTTGAGAGAAAAAGAGCTACCCACGCCGTCTACTGCGTCAAACCTCCTAACCGGGCGCCAGCCCGGCTTCGTCGGCTTTCCTTGTATCCGACGCAGCTATCTCATTTTCTCTTTTCAAAGCGGTTTTTAGAGGTACCCT